>CAISOH010000320.1 GCA_903887005.1 uncultured Bacteroidota bacterium
ATTATATCCAACTACTAACCGACGTCAAAAAAGTGTGGATAGATGGCAAATGGTATCTCAATGAATTTACAAATGAAACAAAAAAATTAATTGACAAACTGAAAATCAAACTATAATACGTAAATCCTTTCCAAGTTACGGTTCAATTCTCCCCGTCTTCGCTATGTTCTGATGTTATTCCGGTAAGGTCGTATATCTTCTGTATTTCTTTGAGTATTTCTTTGAAATTGATATTCAGGTCTATCAAAATACCGGAATGAAGGTCGAACACCCAGCCATGCACAATAGGATAACCCTTTTGCTGGTAGCATTTCTGAACGTTAGCTGTTTTTATGACATTGGTAGCCTGCTCCAGGACGTTCAGCTCCACAAGCCGGTTGTATCGTTGCTGCTGGTCTGTTATGGAATCGAGTTCTGCTGCATGCATCCGGTAAACATCGCGTATGGTGCGCAGCCAGGGGTTTAATATTCCCATATCCTTGGGTATCATCGCGGCTTTCACTCCGCCACAGTTATAATGCCCGCAAACAATTATATGCTTTACATCAAGGTGTTTTACCGCGAAGTTGATAACAGACATGACATTCAGATCTGTATTATTTACAAGATTCGCCACATTGCGATGCACAAAAACATCGCCGGGTTCAAGGCCCATAATCTCATTAGCCGGAACGCGGCTGTCTGAACAGCCTATATATAAATAGTCAGGGGTTTGATCGCGTGCCAGTTTTTCGAAGAAACAGGCATCCCTGGCAACCATATCGGCCACCCACTTTTTATTATTCTGAAAAATCTGTTCGTAACTAACCATATATTCGTGGTTCGGGTGCAATATTACTTCAATTACAAGTATTTTAGCAGACCTGTAAATAAACATTTCGTAAACACGTTATATCAACTATTTTTGCTGCCATAAAAAATATTTTCAATGAAATTAGTAACGTATTCTAAAAACGGTAAAGAACAATTAGCTTTTTATATAAATAATGCGCTGTATGATACAAATGCAGCCAATACCCAATTGCCGGGCACTATGGCTGAACTACTGAATAACTGGGAAAGCCAGATAGATGCCATGCACAAAACGGAAGAAGACATAAAAAGCGGTAAAAATACACCACTGAGCATTCCATATGCCGGAGCAAATATATTAGCGCCTGTACCCCATCCCACTTCGTGCAGGGATGGTTATGCATTTCGCCAGCATGTAGCTGCTGCACGCCGCAACAGGAAGGTGGACATGATCCCGGAATTTGACCAATACCCAATATTTTACTTTACCAATCATAATGCCATACAAGGCCCCGGCCCGATACCCTGTATGCCTGACCATTTTAAAAAGCTGGATTTTGAACTGGAGGCTGCCGTGGTAATTTGTAAAAAAGGGAGAAATATTAAAGCGCAGGATGCAGATAAATATATTGGTGGTTACATGATAATGAATGACATAAGCGCCCGGACTTTGCAGATGGAGGAAATGCTGTTGAACCTGGGACCTGCCAAGGGCAAGGATTTCAGCACGGTAATAGGCCCCATGCTGGTAACGCCTGATGAACTGGAACCATACAAAATACCAACAGCGCCAAACCATACGGGAAACACCTATAATCTCGCAATGAGATGCCTCGTGAATGGCATAAAGGTAAGCGAAGGCAATATGGGCGACATGGACTGGACATTCGCAGAAATAATAGAACGCTGCGCTTATGGAGCGGATATATTGCCCGGCGATGTGATAGGCAGCGGCACAGTAGGAACAGGGTGCTTCCTGGAACTGAATGGCACCGGCAAATTAAATGATCCGAATTATAAAGAACAATGGCTGCAGGAAGGCGATGTAGTGGAAATGGAGATAGATAAGTTAGGGCACCTGACTAATACCATTGTTGCTGAACAAACTGACTGGAGCATATTGAATCTTAAAAAGAAGTAAATGAGCATAACCCAAAATACGATTATTGGTATAATAGGCTCGGGGGCTATGGGCATGGGTATAGCTCAGGTAGCCGCTATGGCAGGGCATGAGGTAGTATTGTATGATAATAACACAGCTGCCTTAGATAATGCGAAGAAAATCCTTACCAGAACTTTGCAAAAAATCCAGGAAAAAGGAAAAATAATTTCTGCACATGAAATTCTTCAACGGTTTTCGTTTGCAAATAATATTGTAGAATTTGCTAATTGCGGTCTGGTTATTGAAGCGGTGGTAGAAAACCTGGAAGTTAAAAAATCGCTTTTTGCAGAGGTGGAAATTATAGTGAGCAATGATTGCCTGCTGGCGAGCAATACCTCATCATTATCTATTACCTCAATTGCTGCTGCCTGTAAAAATCCCGCACGTGTACTGGGGCTGCATTTTTTTAATCCTGCTCCACTAATGGCGCTGGTGGAAATTATACCGGCAATACAAACGGATGCGGATCTGCTGCCTTCAGCAAAAGAATTAATGCAGCAATGGGGGAAAATACCTGTAATAGCTAAAGATACTCCCGGTTTTATTGTGAACAGAGTGGCACGCCCTTTTTATGGAGAGGCCATACGAATTTATGAAGAGGGGTTTGCCGATATTGCTACCATAGACTGGGCTATGACAGAAATCGGAGGCTTTCGTATGGGGCCGTTTACCCTTATGGATTATATAGGGCATGATGTGAATTATGTTGTTACAGAAACAGTTTTTCAATCTTTCTATTACGATCCGCGATACAAACCTTCGTTATCGCAAAAAAGATTGGTTGAAGCCGGATGGCTGGGCCGCAAAAGCGGTATGGGCTTTTATAGTTATGCGGAAGGTGTTACAATGCCGCTACCCAATAAAGATATCATATTGGGAACACAAATATTTGAACGTATCCTTGCAATGCTTATAAATGAGGCCGTGGATGCACTATATTTGAAAGTTGCTTCAACTATTGATCTGGAAACAGCTATGACCAGGGGAGTGAACTATCCTAAGGGGTTATTGCAATGGTGTGATGAGTGGGGAGCCGATAAATGCCTCGAAAAATTAGACAAAATGTACCATGAATATCATGAGGACAGGTACAGGGCAAGTGCATTATTAAGAAAACAGTCTATTGGAAATAAAAAATTTGTTTAATTTTCGGAAATGAAACGGATAATACTATTTGCTTTTTTGTCTTTTTTAGCCATCCGGGGCTTAGCCCAGACTAATACTTTCATTGGTGTTTATGGTGGAGGCGGGCTATCTACGAGGTATAATTACGATGTCGCAATTTCGGGCGGAGTTGATTTTGTTAAAGGATTATTCCACCGTACCGGCCTGGGTTTTAACCTGTTTTATCAAACTTATGGAATGGAATACGATAATGAACAATATTCAGTGAAACATGGCGGAGGTAATGCCGGTGTTGTGGTGTTGAATCAAAGTTCTTATATATTTTTCGCGCCTAAATTCGATTATGGAATGGGCAGAAGGGAGAATATACATTTTTATGTAAATGCCGGCGTAGGATATAATATGAGCGGCACAGAGACTATGCGTAAGTGGGATAAAAGCAATGGATCCGGTTATGGCAATTATGATAGCCTGATAAATACTACAACCAATATTAATAAGCTGGTTATGCGTGTAGGCGTTGGTTTTACAGAATATTTATTCACATCCCGTACGTGGCGCTTTACAGTTACCGAAGAATTTGGATTTATTAATAAAAGCCTTAGTACAACAAGCGATTTTTTAAATCCCTCCAGAACTCAGTATAGCCCGCGCGATTTAAAACCTACCCTTTTTTCTTTGCAAATAGGTATGACGCATATTCATTTTCCAAAGGCCAGGTAAATAATATTCAGTAAGTAAAATATTATTCCTGGCTTTCAGTTTTCAGAATGATACTTATGGTTTGTTTAATAGCAAAGCTAAGAACCATTTCCTATTAAGGAAGGATAACAATGTTCCAAAGCCAATACCAGCGTGATTTTATGTCGGTAATTTTACCTGAAATTTTTCAACGTTGCGGAGACTGGATAAAACCTAAATGAAACACATCACCTCTTACAATAACCGTCATTCTGCTTGTCAACGTTCCTAACCGGAAGCGCCCATTTATTATTTTTCTTTTTACATTTGATTTATGTTTTACTCATTCAAAGGTTTTATCCCGGTTGTTCATCCTTCCGCTTTTGTACATCCGCTTGCTGCCATTACAGGAAATGTTGTAATAGGTAAGGATGTTTATGTGGGGCCGGGAGCGGCTATCCGCGGTGACTGGGGATGTATTGTAATAGAAGATGGTTGTAATGTGCAGGAAAACTGTACGATACACATGTTTCCTGGCACAACAGTGACTTTGAAGGAGGGTGCGCATATAGGACATGGGGCGATTGTACATGGGGCTAATATTGGCCGCAATGTATTAATAGGAATGAACTCAGTTTTGATGGACGAAGCAGAGATTGGTGATGAATGTATTATTGGAGCTATGACTTTTATAAATTCTAAAACAATAATTCCGCCAAGGAGCCTGGTAGCAGGTATTCCCGGTAAAATTATAAAAGAGGTAAGTGATGAAATGATAGCCTGGAAAACAAAAGGTACACGTTTATATCAAATGCTGCCTAAAGATTGTCATGAAAGTCTTGTTGCATGTAACCCACTTCATGAGCTTCCAGCAAACAGGCCAAAACAGGAAACATTGTATAGTACATGGGAAGAGATAAAGAATAATAAACTAAAAGGGAAATAACCGACTTTAAGCTTTCAGTTAATAAAATAGCCCCGAAATACGGGGCTATTTTATGAGGCCTTCATAACTATTGATTAGCCGTTAGCTTCTTCAGAGTGTACCAGTTCGTTTACGAACTTAGCAACTGCTGCAATACGCGCATGATTTAACGCATAGTGAATAAACTTACCATCACGCTCAGTGATCACGATGTTTGCACGGCGCAGAATAGCGAGATGTTGAGACGCAACAGATTGCTCCAAACGCAATTTTACATAAATGTCTGTAACATTCATGCGCTTGTTTTCTTCGAGCAACTTAACAATCTGCTGACGCAGTTTGTGGTTGATGGCCCTCAAAGTCATAGCCGCATTTTTTACAGCTACATAATCTAATTTGATTTGTTCGCTAGAACCTTCGCTTTTCCGAATTACCAGAGTGTTTGCTGATACAGTCGTTTCCATTAATTTAAATTTTACGATGTTAATTGATTAAAAAAAATTGTTATTGTTTTTATATGCCTCTTTGATATAAACCATTGAAGTGGGCTGCAAACATACTCAATTAAAGCGATATGTAGGGCATAATATTTTAAAAAAAAGTTAACGCTGCGTTAAAGTATAAAAAATAAATTGATAATAATGATATAATATCCTGAAAACCAATTATTTATGAGTATAAACTTGTTTTAGATAAAATGGTTCAGCAGAGGAAAATTTTACAATATTATTACTCTTATACTTATTATATGCAAAAAATGCCCATGATCTGAGGTCTGTTTTTATGTTAGTGTCAATATGTAAATTATTGATTAAAATTTTATTAATTACAGTTACGGGTGCATTACTTAAAATATATGTATTTTCTTTTTTCTCTACAAAACTTTGAAGTTGGTCTTCTATTATATGCTGCGGAGGCACTATGCAAATAAAATCTTTATCGTAAATGCTAATAAAATATTCCTTTTCCCGGGCAGTTAGTAATGATATATACTTATCGTATTGACTACCATGTTCGCTATATACCTGGTAAGCTAAAAGAGTAAGCCTGTTATCAAGTATCAAAGGCTTGTTGAGTGCGTAACACAGGCCTTTTGCGGTAGCCATACCTATTCTTAACCCGGTATAAGAACCGGGGCCTCCGCAAACAACAATACCGCATAATTCTTTAAATGATATTTTTACATCTGCCAGCACATCATGTATCATATTGTTTATAGTACTTGCATGATTACGAGTTTCTTCGTTAGTACGGTAAGCCAATATTACACCATTGCATCCAATAGCGATAGTCCCGGAATCAGCAGAAGTATCTATGTGTAACAGGTATTTTGTCATCTGTGTGCAAATATAATTGCATTTTGTAAGCTTGTATTACATTTGAGGCATGGAAAAAAAAATCGTACGTACAGACAATGCGCCGGCGCCAATAGGGCCATATAATCAGGCGGTGCAATATGGTGATATGCTATTTATATCAGGCCAGATCGCCTTAGATCCCCAAACAGGGCAATTGGTACAAGATGATATTCAATCTGAAACACAACAGGTAATGAATAATCTGAAAGCCATATTAGATAAAGCAGGAATGGATTTTAGCAATGTAATAAAAAGCACAATTTTCCTGATGGATATGGGACAATTCGCCCTGGTAAATGAAGTGTATGGGAGCTATTTTGGTGATGGCGCCCCGGCCCGTGAAACAGTCCAGGTATCTGGTTTGCCAAAAGGAGTGAAAGTGGAAATAAGTATGATAGCAGGAAAATAAATTTGGAAAACCGGACAAATGACCGTAACTTGTGGACAAATTGCAAGTTATGGCAAACAAGCAAATAATAAAAGGTAAAACAAAAAAGTCATCTGCATACGATACAACAGAAGAAGATAACTTAAGCAACATTGTATCGGAACCCTTTGAACCATACGGATATGTACAAGATCCGATGGCCGTTCGTAGCATAGTATTGATGGGTATGGAAGGGAAGCGGGATTTCGCACACATAAAAAATGAAAACGATTTTATTAATGTAATAAGAACCGGCATCCCCAAGCAGGCAATGACACACCTAATGGAAGTCGCGGATATTTCATTAAATGAAATGGCATCCATCATACATACATCAGACCGGACATTACGCAGATACACCCCGCAGCAAAAACTATCACAGGAACAATCTGAACGTATGATAGAAATGGCACGGCTGTACAGCAGGGGCGAAGAAGTATTTGGTACAATGGAAAAATTCAGGAAATGGATGGATAGCGTATTGCTACCTTTTGGAAACAAGAAACCTAAAGAATTCTTAGATACTTCTCTTGGTATAGGAATGATATTAGATGAACTGGGCAGAATTGAACATGGAATATTAGCCTGATGATTGTTTACCGGATAAGTGATTGCAGATACGTTAAAGACCTTTCGGGCAGAGGTTCAGCATTGTATGGCGGACGCTGGAACAATAAAGATACTTATATTGTTTATACTGCACAAAGCCGCGCACTAGCTTTATTGGAAGCTGTAGTGCATATAGGCAAAGTGCCTGCATCAGGATATTGCATGGCGACAATTGATATTCCTGGGGACAGCATACAATCATTTCCATTAGAGAAATTACCCGCCGACTGGACAACAAATCCATCACCTGATTATCTGAAAGTAATCGGGGATCATTTTATCAGGTCAAACAAATATCTCGCACTTGAAATACCTTCTGCCCTCATGATGGAGGAGCATAACTATTTGTTAAACCCTGATCATCCGGCATTTGGTAAAGTAAAAATTATCAGCCAAAGGGCCATAAAGGTTGATGAACGATTGTTCCCATCATAGCATTCATATTATTACCCTTTCTTCTGTTCTTTCGCCCAGGCATCTTTTAATGTAACAGTGCGATTGAAAATGAGTTTGTCAGGTGTACTTTCTGTATCCACACAGAAGTAACCTTTACGCATAAACTGTACACGCTCTCCGGCTATTGCTTTTGCCAGTTCAGGTTCTATATAAACAGCAGGCAACACATGCATTGAATCAGGATTGATGTAATCTTTAAAATTTCCTTCTTCATTTGACGGGTCTTCAACTTTGAACAACCGGTCATACATACGCACCTCCGCGGTTTTAGCATGAGGTACACTTACCCAATGTATAGTGCCTTTTACATTGAGGCCACTGGTATCATGCCCGCTTTTACTTTCAGGTATATAAGAACAATGAACCTCTGTTACATTACCCTGCTCATCCTTTTTACAACCTTCACATTTTACTATATATGCCGATTTCAGCCGTACAAGATTTCCCGGCCCGAGACGGAAGAATTTTTTTGGCGGGTTTTCCATAAAATCTTCCCGTTCTATCCACAGTTCCCGGCTGAATGGTACTTTTCGGGTGCCTCCGTTGGGGTCTTCCGGATTGTTTTCCGCTTCAAATATATCTTCCTGGGCTTCAGGGTAATTTGTAATAACCAGTTTCACAGGGTCAAGGACAACCATGACGCGGTTAGAGGTTTTGTTGAGGTGTTCACGCACACAAAATTCAAGCAGGCCTATATCAACGATGTTTTCACGTTTTGCTATACCTATTGTATCAGAGAACTGGCGAAGAGCTTCAGCAGGATAACCGCGGCGGCGCATACCGCTTATAGTGGGCATACGAGGGTCATTCCAGCCGGATACATGATTTTCATTCACTAATTGCAGCAACTTGCGTTTGCTCATTACCGTATAGGTAAGATTGCGGCGGGCAAATTCATACTGATGTGAAGGAAAGATGCCCAATTGCTCAATGAACCAATTGTACAATGGACGATGATGAATAAATTCAAGCGTGCAAATTGAATGAGTTATCTCCTCTATACTATCGCTTTGCCCATGTGCGAAATCATACATGGGATAGATGCACCATTTATCTCCTGTACGATGATGGTGTTCGTTTTTAATACGATACATTAACGGGTCACGCATTAGCAGATTAGGGTGTGTCATATCAATTCTGGCACGTAAAGTTTTCTCCCCATCCTTATATTTTCCTGCGCGCATTTCTTCAAATAACCGCAGGTTTTCTTCAATACTGCGATTACGGTAAGGGCTCTCAATGCCGGGCGTAACAGTAGAACCTTTGGTTGCCGCTATTTCTTCAGCAGTGCTATCGTCCACATAAGCGAGGCCTTTTTTAATCAAGGTTACTGCAAAGGCAAATAATTTATCAAAATAATCAGAAGCATAGAATTCATTATCCCACTGAAATCCAAGCCATTTTATATCCTCTTTGATACTTTCAACATATTCTGTTTCTTCTGTTACAGGGTTAGTGTCATCAAAACGGAGATTGCATTTGCCATTATATTTTTTCGCGAGGCCGAAATTGAGACAAATAGATGTAGCATGTCCTATATGAAGATATCCATTTGGTTCAGGTGGAAAACGCGTATGCACCCTTCCATTATTTTTGCCTTCAGCAAGATCATTTTCAATTATTTCTTCTAAAAAATTAAGAGATTTTTCTTCGCTCATTTTGTGATTTTTTTCCTGATGAGCAAAAATAGACTAATTGAGGGATTAGGGAATATATTGCTAATCTTGTTTTTTGTTTATTTCTCTATCCTTGAAAGAAATATTCGAAATATGCTTAGTTATCCATAACATGCAACAACGCTTCATAATAGCGTTGGTAGCCCTCCGGATGCAATCCCAGAAACAAATAAGGTTCAATAAGTTCCAGTTCCATAAGCTGAAAGATGCCATTAATAAGTACGCCATCCACACGGGCGTACAGGCATCCGTGGGCAAATTGGCTTATAAACTTTTGCGCGGCCTCAATATACTCCGATGCGGCCTCATAATTCTGAATGGTTCCACCGTGAAAGTGCTGAACCCTAAAGTCGCCGGGTTTCGGCAGTTTCAGCACACTGTGGCTATAGCGCCCACCAAGGAATATAAAAGAGATTTCCCCATTCAGAATTTCTTCCATGAAAGGTTGTACAAGAAAACTATCTTCTCTTAAAAATGAATGGAGTTCAACCTGGCGTTCAGAGGTATTGTCTGGCGTCACTATCCAGGTGTTTTTTGCACTGGCGCTCACACAGGGTTTTACTATTATTTTTGATGTATGGAGCATACTGAAATATTCAGTCAATTCAGGCTTTGTTTCTTTCTCCAGGAACAAGGAAGGGATTACTGAAAGGCCAGCACTGGTAATATCCTGTAAGTAATGCTTATCACTGTTCCACCGGATAATGCTATATGGATTTGCCAATTTTACACGCATTGCTTCCAATTTATCCAGCCATAAATTGAAATCGGCAAATAGTTCATGATAGTCCCAGGGTGACTTAAGTACAGCCAAATCGTACTTTGACCAGTCTATGAGCGAATCATTCCATATGGTATGCTCTATGTTAAGTCCTTTATCTAATAAAAAGTTTAGTAATGTACTATCTTCATCGTAATGGGTTCCGGTTGAATATTTTTCCTGTTTCTTGTAACTGACAAAAGCAATTTTCCTTTTTCTGTGCATTATTTTTGAGATTCAATAATTTGAGGGTGCAAAATTGCAATTATATTGACATTAAAAAAACCAACGTTCATATATGTGTACTAATTGCTAACTTTGCTTAATGGATACAATTCTTATACAGGTCACTAATCAAAAAGCACTCGGGTTGATTCATGAACTTGAAGAACTTCATCTGATAAAGGTTTTGAAAGAAAATGTTCATACAAGTCAAAAGCTTTCAGAAAAATACGCCGGGAAATTACCGGGTGATATTGCAGATGAATTGCAAATCTATGTAACTCAAAGCCGAAATGAATGGAACAATCGCAGTATTTGATAGATACGAATGCTGTTATTGATTATCTTGGCAAAAAACTGCCAGTAACAAGTATGTCATTCATGAATTCTCTGATTGATAGCATTCCGAATGTTTCAGTTGTTACCAAAATTGAGGTTCTTGGGTTTAATGCCGCTGGTGAATATTACAGTTTGCTTTCCGATTTTATGAATGATGCTGTAATATTTGATTTGTCTGAAGAAGTGGTTAACCACAGTATTTCTCTTCGTAAGCGTTATAAAATAAAGTTACCAGATGTTATTATAGCGGCAACGGCCATCTCATTTAATCTGGTATTGATTACACGAAACATTAAAGACTTCAATGGCATTAAAGGTTTAAAGACTGTCAACCCATGGGATTTAAAATGAACTTTATTTTTCCAATTACTATAGTATCAACCAGGTATTATTGAGTACCACCAGTAATTACTTTTGCCAACTTCGCTTAGCTTTACATCCATGCCATTAAGGTTATTCGTATTCCTGTTTTTATTTCTTTATTATCCCCTTGCGGGGAATGCGGGTACTTATGTATATGATTATAACGAAAATTGCAGCAAGGCATATCAATATTATATGTCGTTGCGCATATTGGAGGCGCGTGCGGCGATTATTACAGAGATGAAGGCCAATCCCTATAATCTGATGTCCACCTATCTGTCTGACTATGAAGATTGTTTAACCCTCTTGCTGAACTGCGATAAGAATGAATATGATCAAAGGATATGTCATTTTGAGTCCAGGCTGGAACTATTGGATAAAGGCAATGAAGCCTCGCCCTGGTTCCTTTTTTGCAAAGCAGGTATTTATATGCATTGGGCAATAGTGAATACACGCTTTGGTGACCAATATAAGGCGGCCATTAAGTTTCGCAAATCATATGCCTTGCTTAAAGAAAACCAGCGTTTGTTCCCCGATTTCGAATATAACCAGGTATGCATCGGCCTGCAGGAAGCGGTGGTAGGTTCATTGCCCGGCAATTATAAATGGATAGCAGCCATATTTGGGATGAAGGGAAATACAAAAAAGGGAATAGGCAAGCTAAACACATTTATTACAACGCATACCAGTCAGCATCTTTTATATTCCGAAACGGTATTGTATTATTTATATACCCGCTTTTATATGCTCTCGGAGCAAAAAGAAGTATGGGCTTTTCTCAACAGTTCCAAATTCTCAACCCGCAATAATCTTGTAAATACATTTGTGAAAGCAAATATTGCTCTTGACTACCGCAAATCGGAGACGGCAATAGAAACATTGCAGGCGGCAGCCAGAGATGCAGATTATGATAAGTACCCGGTTTTTGATTTGCAGATGGGACATGCGTTGGTGGCAAAAGCAGACATTGCCAGCACTGATTATTTTCAGCGATACCTGAATAAAAACAAGAGCGATATTTATATAAAAGAAAGCTGGCAAAAAATGGCTTATGCGTGGTATATAAATAGTGATATGCAAAGGGCTGAGTTTTGCAGGCAACAGATAAAACTGCACGGAACCACAAGGCTTGATGCTGATAAACAAGCTGAAAAGTTTGCAGACAATAAAACATGGCCAAATAAAAAACTGCTTCAGGCCCGGTTGCTGATTGACGGAGGTTACCCTAGCCCAGCTTTTACTATATTGAACAGTATCAATGTGGCCAGCCTTACGAATCCTGCGGATAAAGCCGAGTTCTTTTTCCGCATGGGCAGGGTTTATGAAGAAACCAGTGACTATAAAAATGCGCTGGAGTATTATCAGTATGCCATTAATACAGGTAAAGAGCGGCATGAACAATTTGCCGCGAGGGCGGCGTTGCAAATGGGTATGATATATGAGCATTCAGGAAAGGCGACCAACGCCATAAGCAGGTATAAACAATGCCTTGCAATGCCCGCGCATGATTTTCAAAACTCCATAGACCAACTGGCCAAGGCAGGCATCAACAGGGTTGAAGGGAATTGATGAACCTGTTAAAGATAAATTATCGTACTTTTATCCTATGGAAATAAATGAACCGGCACCATTACCTTATGGCGCTTATAACAAACAGGAATATTCCATAGCTGAATACCTGGAAATGGAAAATGCGGCCACTGAAAAGCATGAGTATTACCAGGGGGAGATCTTTGCGATGTCAGGAGCAAAATTTCAACATAACATTGTAATTGGGAACATGTTTGCCAGTTTAAAAAATAAACTAAAAGGAAAACCTTGCAGACCTTTAGGAAGTGATGCGCGTGTTCACATTCAAAAGAACACTTTGTTCACTTATCCTGATATCTCCGTTGTTTGCGGAGAGCCTCTCTTTTTAAATAATGATGATATGAATCTGCTCAACCCTTCCATAATTATTGAGGTGCTTTCACCATCCACCAAAAACTATGACCGGGGCGATAAGTTCAAATTATACAGAGATATTCCTGCGCTTAAAGAATATATATTAGTTGACCCGGAAACTATTAGCATAGAAGCGTTTTATATTAATGCACACAGCCAATGGGAACTCACAGAGTATAAAAATATGGATGATACACTTCAGTTTAAAACAATAAAAGTGTCCATGAAACTGGAAGATGTATATGAAGGGACACGGGTTCTGGAAAATAATGGTAAATAACTCCTGTTATGCGCTTATTTTTTTATAGCGTGCTTAATTTTATACAATAATGCATTACGTTTTTGCGTCCCTGCACTTTTCCGGGGATCATTTATTGCCTCAATATTATGTTTTTGATAAGAATGTGATATAACAATATAGACTACATTTGGGATAATGATTAGTATGCAAATAACCAGGAACATAGTGAAATGGGGATTGTTAAGTTTATTGATATTACTCCTGTCTGGTAATGCCTTTGCCCAAAAAACTGCATCAACAGCGAGGCAGTATGTTGCAGAAAAAAATTACACTAAAGCCATTGATGAATATGGTAAAATATATGGGTTAGCTCCTGACTCCGTTTACCTGGAATATGTAAAAACGCTTGTAGAAGCGCAAAAATATAAGCTGGCTGAAGAGATCATCGCAAAGCAAATGACGCTGAGGGATAACCCGTTCCTGCATATAGATCTTGGCAATGTTTATGTAAAAGAAAAAAAGGAAGGCAAAGCCAGGGAGGAATTTGAAAGCATACTGAAAATGATAAACGGGGATGATATGGTGACCCAGAGGGTGGTAAAGGCATTTACTGACGCCGGGAGAGATGATTATGCCATACTTGCTTATGAAAAAGCTTCACAACTGATAGGGACTTACATTTTATATACCAACCCGCTGAGTAAGTTGTATGCGAAATCAGGCAACCTTGATAAAGCCATAGATATACTATTATCGCCCTATCCCGGCGGACAGGGTGTGAACTTAGAAAATGCGAAAGCCCTGTTACTTGAGCTTCTGGGCACAGACGTAAATAAATTACAGCAAACAGAAAAAATATTTATAAAAAAAATCAACGAACACCCTGAAAACATATACTATGCTGAATTGCTGACCTGGATATACATTCAGAAAAATGACTGGGATGGCGCCCTGATACAAATTGAGGCAATAGATGAGCGCAACAAAGAGAATGGCATGCGCCTCATGAACTTTGCGCGTACAGCTGCTAATGCAAAACAATATGCTATCGCAGGGAAAGCCTATGATGATGTTATTGCAAAGGGAACGGGTTTGCCTTATTATATACCCGCCAAAAGTGAGCAACTGAATGCGGCTCTTGCACAATTAAAAAATAATCCTGCCTATAAAACGGAAGACGCGGCCAATCTTATTAAACTATATGATAGCTTTCTTGTAGAGTTCCCTGTTTATTACAGCACACAAACGGCATCAGACTATGCTATGCTGGAGGCGCAATATGCCACTAATGCGGCAAAAGGTATAGAAATATTGCAAAAAGCCATTGCAACTCCGGGAACACGAAGGGATAAGGCAGGTGAATATAAATTGCAGATGGGAGATTATTATGTGCTTGTCGGGAAAATATGGGATGCTTCTCTTACCTACAGCCAGGTGGACAAAGAATTCCGGCAGGACGCGCTGGGGGAAGATGCAAGATTCCGGAATTCAAAGCTTGCCTATTACCGCGGCGATTTTGATTATGCACAAAGCATGTTATCCATACTTAAAGCATCCACTTCCGAACTGATAGCCAATGATGCATTGTACCTTTCGGTGCTTATTACTGAAAACGTGGAAGACAGTAATTTTGTTCCGTTAGAGCGTTTTGCTTATGCCGGGCTGCTATTGTTCCAGAATAAGGATATTGAAGCGGAAACCCTGTTAGATAGTATTTCAAAAGCTTTCCCGAAACATCCTTTAAACGATGATATATTAATGATGCGCGCCGAAATGGCAAAGAAGCACCGCGAATATGATAAGGCATTGGGATACCTGAAAACTATTAAAGAGCAATATGGCGAAGATGTGCTGGGAGATGACGCTGTTTTTAAAATGGCCGATATTTATCAGAATTACCTGCACCAAAATGACCTTGCGAAAAAGTATTACGAAGACCTGATTATTGACTATCCCGGTAGTACCTATGCACAAACGGCTCGGCAAAGACTCAATGAATTAAATAATGGTATTAATCCTTAGCCCTGTTTATTGATTCAAATAAAACGGTGCAATTCAAATTTTCGCTTATAAAAAATAAGGATGATTATTAATCTCTGTCCGGCATTATTTTACTTTTTCTTTGCTTCGCTCCCGAAAAAAAAATCGGGACAGGCGCCGAAAAAGTAACAAAAAGAGAAAGGCGATTTTTGGCGAAATGCTCCGCGCGCCAAAAAATAGCTCTACGCTGTTATCTACTACGCTATTCAACTTCATGGCGCTGGTTTTTCTGCCTATGCTTAACTTAATTTAGCTATTTGCAAACCATCCTCTGCTTAACCCTCATATTACTTCAGAATAAACATTTACGGCATAAAAAAGGCGCCATCAAGTTCTCTGCTTCATTACTACTGTCTTCAAATGCCATAATGCAAAAATTTGAAATGCACCTAATTAAACCATTGCGAGAATTCATGGTATGAAAATTGTGTACCTTAGCAATGCAGTTCAGGTATTATGAAGCGTATTCTTACTAAATTATTTTTTGGCAAGCCGGAATATAATAAGCCGATAAGGGATACCGCGTATAATTTGTATAGTAAGAACCTTATTAAAATATGGAATAATGAAAAACACCATGATATAGGTTTCGAAAAAATACTCAGATTAATTCTGGTGGCTGTTCAGATAATTTTTCCCGGCATACATATACGGAATATTTTTGGGAGGTTTGGGCTGATAAAAAGAAACGTAGCTATTGAGTTTTATGTCCTCTTCAAAACAATCTTACCCCTGTATTTTCTGGTATCAGGTTTGTACCGGAATGTTTTCGCGGTTATTATTTCTACCTATTTATTGATGGAAACCATATGTTATGTGGCATCGCTTATATTTGTTTCTGATATGTTTGTTAAACCCCGTTCTTACCGCCGTAATATTCTGATGTTGTTTCTTAATTACGTGGAAATAGCATTATCATTTGCAGTTGTATATGGCGGACTGCATTTATTGGGCGACCAGGCCACCTCTTATTTTGATTATATCTATTTTAGTATAGTCACTTCCACCACAATAGGTTATGGCGATATTCACCCACACACAGAAATGGGGAAAGTCATAGTTTGCATCCAGGCAGTTATGGTAGTTGCATTTATTGTACTGTTTTTAAATTTTTTCGGTTCAAAAGTGGAAACACTACAGCATGAGGAAGAAGAATAAGAATTTGTTTTTATAAGCATTATACTTCACACCGGATAAAATATACAAAAGTGGTTTCTCGCAAAGGCGCAAAGCCGCCAAGGATAATGAATTGATAATAAGTGAATTATTAAATCAAGGCCGCAAAATCCTGAAATTCAACAATGCACAATTTTATGTGGCTGCAAGTATAATTATCAGGAGTAGTCGTATAGGTGTATTATTTTTTTTGTTTCTTAACAAAACTTATTTAGGAATATCAAATATTTTTGGTACCTTTGTGCTTTATTAATCAATTTATTTAAACTACAATGCAAGAAGGAACAGTAAAGTTTTTCAATGAAACTAAAGGATTTGGTTTCATTTCTCCGTCAAACGGCGGACAAGACATCTTCGTACACGTATCAGGCCTGCTGGATGAAATCCGCGAGAATGATAAGGTGACTTTCGAAGTACAAAATGGTAAGAAAGGTTTGAACGCTGCTAACGTTAGAGTTATCTAATTTTACATATCGCTTTTAGGACATTTCAACAAAGCCCCGAAATTTCGGGGCTTTTTTCTTTCAGAGTATTAGCATACTTAAATATTATTCATTATTTTGCGATGCGCTATTGAAAATTAATCACAGGTTTTATTACTTTTACTCCGAAGAAATAATTTTTATGATAAAAAATATGCTAAAAAACATTTTTCTTGGATGCCTTCTCGCATTGCCTGCAGGCGTTTTCGCACAAGGACAACTGCCCCCAAGCAACACGCAACCTATCAACAGGTATGACCTGCTTGATAAGACCTGGAATTTCATAGCCATGAAATGCCCGGATAAGATAGGCGCCGACGCCCACTATATTCATTATTACTCCACGTTATTTATGACCCCGAGTAATTACAATAATATCAATTACGGCACTTACGTAAAAGTAAGCAGGGATCTTAGTGAAAGCCCAAGGGAAACAGGCACTTATTCACTCAATACGGATGAAGTGGGCAATCTGATGCTGACACTAAAGAAAAGCAAGACAGGTACCCTTGCGAAATACATGGTTCCAATGGTAGAACCCAATCATCTTACACTTATCAGAACTGATGAAGTAGAGAAGTGTAATATTAATTACGCTATAGCTCCATAAATATTTATGGTAAGAAATATATAATGCCCTGCATTTTGCGGGGCATTTTTTGTGGGAATCATTTCAGTAGAATTATAGGAATCATCACAATCTAACAATTCTCATCCTGGCAGGGTATATCGGCTGATTCGAGTTCTATGGTAGCGTGATGAATATTGTTGTGCAGCAATTCATGTTTAATATCGTGTACTATTTTCATTTTTTCATCGAAGGTTAATTTTTCGTTGAGCACAAGGTGTGTAGTGAGTGCATTTAATGTGGTGCTCATAGCCCAGATGTGCATATGGTGGATGCTCTCCACTCCATTTACTTTTAGTATTATTTCTTCTATCTGGTCTTTGTCCACATTTGACGGCACCGCGTCAAGTGACATGCGGAGGCTGGCGCTCAGCAACGACCAGGTGCCGACTAATATCACTAACAGCACCGCAATACTCACAGCGCCATCCAGCCAATACCAGTTTGTAAAACGGATAATTACGCCAGCAACAACTACCCCCAATGATACCATGGCATCGGTAAGCAGGTGCAGGTAAGCTCCTTTAGTATTCAGGTCGTGTTCTTTATTTCTGAAAAACAGAAAAGCGGACGCGAGGTTGATGACGATACCTATACCGGCTACGATAGCCACTATGCCGCCCTCTACCGGCCTGGGATGCAGCAGTCGGTTAACAGATTCATAGCCCAGCACCCCGATTGTAATGAGTAATACTACAGCATTGGTCAGCGCGGCGAGAATGGTAGTTTTTTTATAGCCGTAGGTAAAAGAATGTGTGGGTTTTGCCCTGGCAAGGCGAAAAGCCAGAAGAGATAATGCGAGGCTTGCCACATCGCTCAGGTTGTGCCCTGCATCAGAAAGCAGGGCCATCGAATGGGTCATAAACCCGGCTACTACCTGAACCGCTACGTAGGCGCTGTTCAGAACAATGCCTGCAATGAACGCACTGTTAGCCACATCTCCCGGACTGACGTGGTGATGATGATGATGGCTATGACTGTGATTATGGTCATGGTCGTGGCTGTGCATTATTCTTTTTACAATTTTGTCTGCAAGCTACGTAAAAATATATGTTTTGTGGACAATGAAGCTTTTGCTGGGTACATAAAACATTACGCGTTACTCCTGCAATGGAAGCGAAGCAAACAACTAAGCCAATGACAATTGAGGACACTGTAAACATTGGTTACGCTGATGAAATTGCAGCAGCTAATAAACGATTAGAGAGAGTGAATAGAAGTAAATAGAGGCTGCGATTGCAGCCGTTTTTATTACCTTTATATTATTCTAGAAAAAATTGCAATTATGAAATACTTCCTTTTTACATTGCTTATGCCTCTGACAATTTATTGTTATGGACAAAAGAATATTGAAAATGAAAAATATCTCAATTTCCTTGCTGCAATAAATAATGAATCCACTATTGGTTATTTTACGGTTGTCAAAATAAATAATCTAAACACTGGTGAAGTAAAAGAAATATGCACAAAGGGGAATTTTGTTAGTGGTGCTTTGCATAGGGAAATAAATGCTGATTATGACAGTTTTGGTAAGCAAAAAGTTCTTAATTATATCAAAGGGAAAGACCGATTTTTTGAATTTAAAAATGAACAAGCATTGCATAATATTGGCTTTCATACATACAGTGAAAAGCTAGTTGATACAATAAAAAAACGGTATGATTTTAAGAAAATAGAACGAACAATACTAAAGGATGTAAATTTTAAAATTGAGCTTTCCGACTTGAAAATGGCGGCATTTGCCCATATCCTTTTTAATATGGGTTATATGACAGGAGAAAATGATTGTTGGGGAGGAGGTCTATTCTATATAGACAGAAACAAAGGCCCATATGGGCATTAATTACTTATAACTTCCCATTAACATTCAAACTGAAACACTACTAAACATTCAGATCCACCAATTAGAATTATGCGGCCCTGTAATTTCAGTGGGTAATCCCGGCGCAGGCAGGAAAAGCGGGATATTTTTTTGTACGGCGAATTTTGTCAGCAGTTCCACAGGCTCTCTCCATGAATGCAGTGCGAGATTAAAAGTGCCCCAGTGGATCGGCATCATTATTTTTCCCCTAAGGGCCAGATGGGCTTCTGTTGCTTTTTCGGGCCCCATATGAATATCCGGCCATCCCTCGCCGTAAGCGCCTGTTTCCAGCAGGGTAAGGTCGAACGGGCCGTATTCATCGCCTATATCTTTAAAGCCAGGAAACCAGCCGGAGTCTGCGCCAAAGAAAATAGTATGATGACTTCCTTTTATAACGAATGATGACCATAATGTCTGGTTCCTGTTGGTTAATCCTCTGCCGGAAAAATGCCTTGCAGGAGTAGCGGTGATCGTGCAATCGTTGCCAATCATTATTTTATGGCCCCAATCCATTTCTGTAATACGACTCTTATTAATACCCCATTTTTCTATGATGCCGCCTACGCCGAGTGAACAATAAACAGGGGTATTGGTATGCGTTAGTTTTTTTATTGTAGGGTAATCAAGATGGTCATAGTGATCGTGAGAAAGGATAATTGCATCTAACTCAGGCATATGGTCTAAAGATAAAGGCGCGGGGAAAAAACGTTTGGGGCCTATGAAGGAGGAAAACGATGCCCGCGGGCCCCATACCGGGTCTGTAAGTATGCGCCTGCCATCTATTTCTATCAGAAGTGAAGAATGTCCCATCCAGGTTATCCGAAGGCCTGAGGCGGGGGGTATTTTGTAAATATCCGGATCGGTTTTAAAAGGCCCTAAAGGATTTTTGGGTATCCGCTCTTCTTTTGAGGTCATATATTTCCATAATAAACGCCACATGCCGCCTTTCAATTTTTGCGAAGTGGGTATGGGGTTCAGAAATAATTTACCTTCTTTTTGAGCATTTCGTATCCGCGACATTTTCAGAAAATAAGATGCAAAGATGATAAAATAAACCTTCTCATCTTATTTGTTCTTTTATCTTGTCGGTTACAAAATTTATTTGTCGGGGAGAGCGCTTCGCAATATATTTTTTTCGCTATAAAATCTTCCCCGAAAGGATAAGTTCGCAAAATATTCTGATAGTTCAGTTTTATATTACTTGAAAAAGCATCTTCGTTATTGCCTTTGTAATAATTATGGAATCCTGATCTTAAAATTGACATCAGCCCGATTTTCCGTGGCAATGTTTGTATTTTTTACCGCTGCCACAGGAACATGGCTGATTTCTTGGCGGGCCTGGCGGTATGCCGGCCCTGGAGGGGCTTTGCATGAACTTATTTTTGACAAATTGGTTTAACAATTCCATTTTTTTGAGTTCCCGGTTGAATTCTGCCATTTCCTCATGAGGATAAATTTCCGGAAATTTTCCGGTTTTTTCCGGTGGCGGAAATGGTATCAAACCCGGCTTACCGCCTTTATTATCAATGATTTCGACCTCTCCCGGCCTCTCGCCCTCGACTATCGCTCGGGGCAGGCTCGGAGAGGTGAGGTCGAATGAGCGCTTCTCCTCCTCGAAGGTCGCTTTGGGCAGGCTCGGAGAGGTGAGGTCGAATGAGCACTTCTCCTCCTCGAAGGTCGCTTTGGGCAGGCTCGGAGAGGTGAGGTCGAATGAGCGCTGTTCCGTTTCATAGGAGCGCTGTTCATTGTGCGGTTTGTTTAATTCCTGTTCTTCTTCTTCGTAAAATGGGGTTACCGGGGAAACCTGCTCCATACCATATTCCAGCTCATAAGGGCAAAAGCCGTTTTTTGCATTCGCTTCAATAAACAGCTCGGTGTAATGACCGATGCGGCTTGAAAAATCTTCATTACGTGGCCGGACGAAGTCCCGAAAGGTTTGGAGCATCTGCATGTTTTGAGGAAGAGATGGATATTTTTTCAGTTTTTCGATGCAGGTGACGAGCTTGCGGGTAATTTCCGCTTCCTGTATTGTGGGAAACCGTTTGCCGGGTTCGCGGGCAGCGATCTCATTTTGCATTTCCACTAACTGGCTGCAAAGGTTGCCGGATATTATAGCGGGGGCGGCATAGGATGCCTGTTTCAGTTTTTCCCAGGCAAATTGGTGTATCCAGTTGTAGATGGTGCGCTCCGTAACGCCTACTATTTCTGCTATTTCTTTTTGTGTTTTGGCACCGGTCATATAGAGATGCCGGGCTTGCTGGAATTTGTCGGTCATAAGGATTATTGGAATTTGGAATTAGTAATTGGGAATTTGGATTGGGTTGTTGGAGTTTGAATTGGGATTGTTTCTTAGAGGAATTGAGATTGTTTCCTGATTATTTTTTATTGGAATTTGGAATTAGTAAAAAAATGCTGCAAGCCATAATTTGGGTTTTTAGGGCATAAAGGTAAAATGGAAAATATTACGAAAAAAATCAAGATACCCACATTTTTGAAGGGTGAATTCGGGTGAAATGTAGTGTGGTAGCGGGTTTTGGCGTTACAAAATCGTGTGGGAAACTTTATTTTTGTAATGTATTGAGATAGTACTAACTGTGTTATTTGTAGTCATGCGGGTGGATGGTGATAGTTGGGATGTGCGTTGCAGACGCGCTGCCATAGCATTATCGTTACAAACGAGAACGAGTGGGAACGAACGAGTGGGTTACTTCTGATTTTTTAATGAGTCAGAAGAAGAGCCGGAAACATCCGTTGAGTGGTTTTTCCTCTTTCTATATTCTTTGTAGTTATCACGAATCCACATTTTTAATTCCAGGTCGGTGGCTGCGCGGGCGAAGGTGTATTCCATAGGGTAGGTGTTCATGAATATGGCCAGCGAATCTCCTGTGAAACCAGTGAGTGTAGTAACGAGAAGAGGCGTATATCGGGTGTCAATATATTTCTGTTCCATGTCTTTTTTGAAATTCTGTTTGAATCTTTTGTTCTGTTTATAGCTTTTGGACAGCTTCTGTACCGGTCCGCCTATAAGTCCGCTGAAACCGCCGCCATTTGCACTGCTGAAGCTTGGTTTTATGGGTTTTGTGTTTAACTCCTTGCTGTAAAGCGTTGTCAGTTCTATAGAATCTTTCTGAAAGGGTGTGTAATCGCGCAGAATATACTCCGGCAACCTCACGGTTAGCGGTAATAGGGCTACCTGTAAATTCATTGCCTCGGTAGCCTGTCGCTGTATAATATGATAACCGGGATAAGAAAATGAAATAGCGTCTCCGGCAGCAGCGGGTATGGAGAAATAACCCTGCTCATCTGTAGTAACTGTCTGGCCTGTTACCACGTTCATGATAGTAACAGAATGCAGCGGTTTTAAGGTTTCTCCATCCACAACGGTGCCTTTCAGTGTTTGCCCATGCACACTAAAAAATAATGACAGAAAAAGTATGAATAAAGCTGTTCGCAAACCATTTATGATATATTATGTAAACCTAATAAACATATGCCAGTAAACGGTTTGCTAATTGGGTATTTGGGAATATTTTAAGAAAGGGGAATTAAGCAGATTAAGGATAGTGGTATTTTTCAAAAAATTATTTCGCCCTTACAGGGCTTGTGTTATGTGATTTTATTGTACCGGGGGCTTCACCCCCGGCTATTATATTTTCGCCCTTTCACGGCTTATCCCAACTTTAAGATTTTTGAGGTAAATGAAATTACATGTAGTCTTTAAACTCTTCTAATGGCTCATCAAAATCCGGGGACATTTCAAAAGCCCCTTTTAAACCTCCCAATTGGCGTTCTTTGATTTTTTTCTTCGGCTGGTGTTTTTGTTCCAAAAAGGCGACAAAATCAGCAACTTCCGCTTTCAGATTTTCGGGCAGTGCTGTAATGTGTTCATATAACATGGCGTCCGACATGATTTTCGCTTTTAGTTACTACAAATTTAGGGAAACTTTTGACACATATAATCATAAAGTCTTCAATATACAGGTTATTCTACTCCAACACAAACGCCCCATCCTTACCAATAGCATGAACCGGAATACCCGCATTTGCACCTTCTCTCATAAATTTATCCTGCTGTTTTCGGGTGTAATTATTCCCGATTATTATCATTGATGGCGAAAATATCTTTTGCAATTTTAGCGGGCCTGGCTTACCGGTATAGTTGATGATCAGGTAGTCAACCGGGAAATGGCTATCTGTATTTATTTCCTCGTTTAACAGAAGAACTGTTTTACCATTGACATCATAAATTTCATTAGCGGCAATGGTGTCTTTCTTCCATGCCCGCCAACCAATGTGCGCGGGCTTCACCGCATATTCTATTTTCTTACCTGTGCCGGTATCTGTATTCAATACCGCATAGCTGCTTCCTTTAATCAATTCTATATGATTGGCCTTGCCGGTATTGTATGCAACAAGGCGATGCTGATGCAGCCGCACCCATTCATCATTACAAAAAGAAAACAGCAATAAACAAGCCGCACCGAGCCCCATAAACAGTGCAGGCTTTTGTTTCTTCATTAAAAACAAAACAACTCCCGAGATAGTTATATAGAGCAGGAACATTTCAACACCCGTTATCATCAAAAAATGAAATGACTTTGGGTTCATACTTTGCAGCCAGGTAACTATCTTATCAAATATTGTAACTAACCAGGTAGTGCACAGCCCAATAAATTTTGCTGCAACAGGAGCGAAGCTCCATGCGATTATCAGCATACTGAATATTAATACCACTTCCATAAACAAAAATGCGGCAACGTTGGCTACAATGAATAACAGTGGAAAATTGTGGAAATAGTAAATGACCAAGGGCGCTGTGAGCACTTCGGCGGCAATACTTGCAGCTATACCGCTCCAAAGCCATCGTGCTACTTTATGAACCGGCGAGAACCATTTATAAACCGGTTTATAAAAAAGAATAAGAGATAACACTGCCACAAACGATAACTGAAAGCCAACAGAAAATAACCACATTGGCTGCGCGCACAATAACAAAAACGCAGTGGCAAACAAAGTGTTCAGGCTGTTGTTGTTTTTCTGAAGCATTAAAGAAAAAGCCAGTAAAGAAAACATTACAGCCGCCCGGACAGCTGATGGCGGAGCGCCTGCCATCAGCACATAAAACCAAACCAAAGGAAGCGCCACTGCATACTTCACCCATAAATGTTTTCTATCATTCAGCCACCACAACAGAAAGGAAATTACAACAAAGAATATAGTCACATTGCCACCTGAAATAGCTATGATATGAATGATACCGGTTTCGGCATAAGACTGCCGAAGGTCTTCGTCAAGGTTTACTTCATCGCCCAGCAACATGGCCTGTATCAGGCCCTTTGTTTTTGGGTCGGTGATGTATTTATCTAATTGCAGCATACACCAATCGTGCGATTTTTCAATCAGGGGTGCCGCATCAGGGTCATTAGCTGCATAAAGGCGAATGTCATTTACAGAACAGGATTGCTGGTAAAAGAGATTGTTCTGCCTGCAATATCCTGCGTAATCAAATTCAAAAGGATTGCCTGAATTGTGAACAGGTTGCCATTTTGCCGGCAGCAATATGCTGTCTCCTTTATGCAACTGCATCGGGAAACGGTCTTTGTAAACATACAGGAATGCATTGCCGGATGCGACTGATACCTTGCCGTCTTGTATTGAGTTAATAAGCGCTACAGGCAGCTTCCATGAATGTTCCTTTTCCGACGGTATATCTGTGATGCGGGCAAGATAAGTGCCGTTATTATTAATGCTATTCCCGAACCATGTTTTGTTATGCCGTACATCTGTGAAATAAGAAACCAAAACAGCGCCAAAGAAGAGGAAAATATTAAGAAGCGAAAAAGGAATAACAGAGCGAAAGGAATTATTTTTTTTGGTGAAAACAATAGCAAATAAAAGGAAAACCGCACAGGCAATTACCGCATACGAAAGCCAATTCATTGAGGGCTGCCATATGTCGTAGCATAAGATACCCGCCGCAAAAGGTAACAGGATGCGAAAGAAGGGGGCCTTTTCCCAGAAATATGCTTTATTAAGCGGCCAGCGTTTCATAGATGGAGATGGAGACTAAAGTACAGATAAAATTTGTTTTGCTTACGAAAAAGGCAAATTACAGCCTAACCAGCTTCATTCAAATTTTAACACCTCCCCTATTTCAATGGCATCTATCATTTAAACAGCGCATCCATAGTTATTTCATTTTCTATAAGCCCCGGGAAATTCGTTATATTTTTTACTCCATGTGTTGTTACCATGGTCAGAAATAAAGTTTTGCGGGTTTGTGTCTGGTCACGGAAGACTTTCAATTTATTTTCCAATTCCTTTGAGTATCCTTTGGAAATCTCATACTCACTGACAGAGAATTTCATTTCGCAAATGTTAATACACCTGTCCCGCCGGTCAATCAGTAAGTCCACCTGGGCGCCCTGTTCGTCTTTTTGCGGCCTGTAACGCCACACGGAAGTTTCGGCATGAACGTTCTCAATACCCAGAGCTTTTTTTAGCTGCAGGATATGCTTCATGCAAATGCTTTCAAAAGCAGTTCCGCTCCAGCTTTTCCATGACGCTCCCGCAGAAAACCTTACCCATGCACCAGGCCCGCTATACCGGCTGTTTTCTACAAATTTCACATAGAAGCCTGCGTATTCGTCCGTTAACTTATAGATACTGTCCTTTGCTGTCCTGTTGAAAGGTATATAAGGCGTAATAAAACCTGATTCGGTAAGCTCGTCTAATATCTTTGTTGTGCCTCCGCCAGAGGTTAGTTTGCAGGCTTCAATGATCTCTGTACGTGTAAGGCCCACCCCTTTTTTTGCAAGCGCCCGGATGACATCTATATGGTACCCGGCATCATCAAAGAGTGAGTGGAACAAGTTTTTAAATTCATCATGCAGCAGCCCGTCTTTCGTGAAACAGGTTCTGTCAATAGCCTGTATGGCGCTTTCCCCGGTTTGCACTTCTTTAAGGTATTGGGGTACGCCACCCATCACCATATATAGCTGTAATACCTGGTACCTGTCGAGGTTTATTTTTCTTTCCCTCAAAAAGGCTTCTGTTTCACTCAGAGTAAATGGCAGGAGCCTTATCCGTTGGGTCACCCTGTTGTGCAGTCCGCCCCTGTTATTAATAACCTTTTGTATCATCCATGCTGCGGCAGAGCCGCAAATAACCACTACAAGGTTATTTTGCCGGGATGCCCACATATTCCAGAAATTTTCAAATGCCTGTATTAAGCCCGAACGGGCAGTGCTCAACCAGGGAAATTCATCAAAGAATATAACCTTTCTTTGTTTTTTTATTACAGGAGTAAGGTAAGTGGTCAGCATACTAAAAGCCTGTACCCAGGTGGCCGGCCTTGCCAGAGGCAGGCTACCTGTAGCCTTAGATAATGCGGCGCTGAAATTTTCCAGTTGCTGGTCAAGCGAAGCATTATGTATTCCTGAAAGCTCAAAGGCCATTTGCTTCTGAAAAAAATTGCGGATCAGATAAGTTTTGCCTACCCTGCGACGGCCATACATAACAACCAGCTCGGGTTCGCCCGAGTTTTCAATCTTTGACAACAACGCTTGTTCATGTGTTCTTCCTGCTATGTTTTCCATAATTTTTCAGTCTGAATTTTGTCCGGATACCACTTCAAAAAATGATAGTTTTGGTGTGATATAATTTTTTATATCCCGCCAAATGTACATAAAAAACTATAGTTTTGGCGAGTTATAGATGCTTATATCTCGCCAAATGTACGTAAAAAATGATAGTTTTGGCGAGATATAGGTTTTTATATCTCGCCAAATGTGCCTTAAAAAGTATAGTTTTGGCGGGATATAGTAATTTATAATTCGTTTATGTCTTTGTTTTTTTCAAATTCCTATATATGACAAGACCCGTAAAACGTATAAAATAATAATTAATTTACGGGCAGAGAGGAGTATCCATATCCTGATAGTAACCACTATAAAGCTGGTGTCAGCTTTGGTATAACCTGTTAGTGGGTTGTTACCATTCTTCTTCAACCCTCTTTTTTATCCACAACCCAAAATTCACACCCCCCAAATCCGAAATACACACTTAAATTTGCCGCATGCAGAATTATCTATCTGGTTTGAATGACCAGCAGCGCATAGCAGTAGAGCATGTGGATGGACCCATTATGATTATAGCCGGTGCGGGAAGCGGCAAAACAAAAGTATTGACTACACGAATAGCGCACCTGATGAAAAATGGCGTGGATGCGTTTAATATACTGGCGCTGACATTTACCAACAAAGCCGCGGCGGAGATGAAGGAAAGGGTGGAAAAAGCGCTCGGCAATACGGAAGCACGCAATTTATACATAGGCACCTTTCACTCTGTATTCGCACGCATACTGCGGGGCGAAGCTACCAAGCTGGGCTATCCGCACAACTTTACCATATATGATACCGATGACGCCAAGAGTGTGATTAAAGGCATAGTGCATGAAATGAACCTCGATGACAAGCACTACAAAGCCGCATACGTATATAACCGCATCAGCGCAGCCAAGAACAGCCTCATAGAACCGGCAATGTATAAAGCTGATACATCCATACAGCAGGAAGACGCCCGTACCACACGCCCGTTGATAGGCGATATATATGAGGCATACTCCAAACGCTGTTTTAAGAACGGGGCTATGGATTTTGACGACCTGCTGTTGAAAATGTACATGCTCCTCACACACTTCCCGGATGCGCTGGCAAAGTACCAGGGGCGTTTCCATTATATTCTCATTGATGAATACCAGGATACCAACCTTGCCCAGTATGCTATTATAAAAATGCTGGGTGCACGACATGAGAATATATGCGTAGTAGGCGATGATGCGCAAAGCATCTACTCCTTCCGCGGAGCAACGGTGCAAAACATACTCCAGTTCCAGGACGATTATGAAGATGTGAAGGTTGTAAAACTGGAACAAAATTACCGCAGCACACAAACTATACTGAATGTAGCCAACAATGTAATAGGCAACAATAAGAACCAGATACCCAAAGAACTGTGGACAAGCAATGTGGAAGGTGAAAAGATAATACTCGCCCGCACCATGACCGATAATGACGAAGGCCGCTTTGTAGCTGACGCCATAAAGGAGCAGCAAATGCGCAATCATTATGCCAATAAAGACTTTGCTCTACTCTACAGAACAAATGCCCAGAGCCGTTCGTTTGAAGAAAGCCTGAGGCGGATGAACATTCCTTACAGGCTGGTGGGCGGCACTTCTTTCTACCAACGCAAAGAAGTGAAAGACTACCTCGCTTACCTGCGTTTGGTAGTGAATTCACAGGACGAGGAAAATCTGAAACGTATTATTAACTACCCTGCCCGCGGCATTGGCAAGACAAGCATTGAAAAGATTTTAGTGCGGGCTAATGAACTGGATAAAACATTCTGGGAGGTAATTGAAAATCCTGAAATGAGCGGGATACACTCCTCTCAACTGGAAGGTTTCGTGACTATGATAAAATCATTCCGCACGATGCTCGAAAAGCATAATGCCTATGATGTGGCGTTTGCCGTGGGCAAGCATACCGGACTGGTGCAGGAGTTGTATAACGATAAAAGCGTAGAGGGCCTCGCCCGGTATGAAAACGTACAGGAACTGCTCAACTCTATTAAAGAATTTACGGAGACTCCCGATGAAGAAGGAGAACTCCTGGATAAAAGCCTCGGCAGCTACCTGCAGCAAATCACGCTGCTCACAGACGCCGACAAGAATAATGACCAGGATGCTGATGTGGTAAAGCTGATGACGATACATTCGGCCAAGGGGCTTGAATTTCCCTGCGTGTTTGTCGTAGGGCTTGAGGAAAACCTTTTTCCAAGCTCCATGAGCCTGTACGACCGCGCCGACCTGGAAGAGGAGCGCCGTTTATTTTATGTAGCTATTACGCGCGCTAAAGACCGTCTTTGGGTAACCTATGCCAATAGCCGTTACCGTTTCGGGAGCCTTGTGCAAAATGATGCAAGCCGCTTTATTGAAGAGATACCCAATACCTACCTGGATAAAACATTTACCGGGGCCAGCAACCGCCCTGCACCCGGTGGCTTTGGCAATATGCTTAACCAGCAATTCGACAAAATGCCATCACTCAAAAAACTGGCAGATAAACTGGCAACCGCAACCCCGCCCGCACATACGCCATCTGCCGGTTTTGCAGCTGACGATGTATCAGGAATGACAGTGGGTATGCAGGTAGAGCACCAGAAATTCGGATTTGGCAAAATACTTACTTTGGAAGGAGGTATGAATAATCGCATCGCAGGCATAGACTTTGGGACCACCCATGGTATTAAAAAGATAATGCTGAATTATGCGAAGCTGAGAATAGTGAAATAATTTCCATAAAAAAAAGAGTGCCTGAAAAGGTACTCTTTTTGGAAATCTAATATGGAGCATTCCCGTTTCCTTAAACTTCCATCAAACACACACTCTCAGGGAAATGCAAATAAATAAGTTCAAAAACCATACCACAAATCATAATCAACCAAAATTACCGGGTAAGATTAACAGATCTGATTGAAGTATTAAAATCGCCATCTTAATCCCAGTGTTTCAGGGAAATATAAAAGATGGTAATTTGAATTCTCATGATTATAACGAACATCATTTGTTTTTACATCAGCATAACGTAAACCAAGATCCACGTTTACAGCAAATCTTGGGAGAAAATAGTAGGTATAACCTATCTGCAGACCAAAAGTATAACCTATCCCAAACCCATAATCATACTTAGACATATAAGTATAATTGGAATCAGGTGGCGCTTTATACTTGCTATAGGCTATCGAGCCATCATTCATCGTATTTATCAAACCGAATATTACTCCAAAATTTATGTTTGACCTGTTAATAGTGTTATATTTCGAATAAAACGGGATCACATAATTCATACCTACAGTTTCTGTAAGTGCATAATCAGCAACAACAAAGGTTATTTGCTGAGGCTTAAGCGGTTGTCCAAATAAATCAGTAACATTCCATTGCCCGTAAGATTCCCATCTCCTGTTTCCTAAATCAAGATTTATCATCCAGTGAGGATTAAAAAAATAACATGCGCGCAGCGAGTAATCAGTCGAAACGTTAGTTCTGGTACCCTGGTATGCTTCAGCAGGGCCCAATGGCCTTGTCATGGTGCTATAACCGCCATTAACGCCAATCTCCCAGGAATACTCGGGTGGCAAATTCTGCGCAAACATACTGCCCGCACAAGCCAGAATAGCGGCTGTGGTGAGTAAAAATGCCTTCATACCAGATTCAATTTTTAAAATTAGAATCAAATCTAAGTAAATTTTGGTCCGAAAGAAAGAAATTGGGTAAAAAAGAACTTCAAATCATTCATTTAGCCGGAAAATACTTAAATATATGCTCAATTAATCCTCATCATCTTCGCTTATGTTCAGATTAAGCATACTACCCAGCATATCGCGAAAAGCAAAACCGCCTTTTTCAAGTCCCTTTTTACTTATTAAAGAAAACTCCGCAAGTCCGTGTAATAAAAACTCCATCAATAAACCCGTCCGGGCTTCTTCTGCGTCAGGATAAAATTGTTTTACTGCGGCATACAGGCCGCCAACTTTATATAAACCGGCAAGGAAGTCTTCATCACTATCATCCTGGAAAAGAAGCACATCATTATTTTTGCCAAACCAGTCAATAACCGGTTGGTAAGGATTGGGTTTAGCTTTCGCTTTTTGAATATCCCTTCCTTTTTTAAAGGATTGCGGATCAGGAAAATATTGCAGAAATAAAGCCCTGATAGCCAGTCCTAGCAGACGATGAGCTACATTAAGCGGTCCTTCCTGCTCCCCTTCATATACCAGTTCTATTTTACCGGTAATAGAAGGAACAATACCTATAAAATCTGAAATCCGCACCCAGGTATGTTTATTATTGCTATGCAAGGTGCGCAATTCGGCTGTGCTAACCAGGTTCTCGTAAGCTGATATGGTAAGCCTTGCCGAAACGCCGCTTTTCTGGTCCACGAACTCGCTTTTCCGGGCTTCAATAGCCACTTGTTCTATGAGCAGAATGCACAGGTCTGAAACTTCTACTTTTTGCAATTGTTCGGGCAAAATATCAGCTTCCTGGGCAGTGATAGCTTTAGATATTTCAATAGTTTTGGGGTAATGGGTTATTATCTGGCTCTCTATCCTGTCTTTAAGCGGGGTCACAATGCTGCCGCGGTTTGTATAATCTTCCGGATTAGCTGTAAAAATGAACAGTATATCAAGCGGCAGCCGCAGTTTAAAGCCGCGAATCTGTATATCACCTTCCTGCAGAATATTGAATAGTGAAACCTGTATCCGCGCCTGGAGGTCGGGCAATTCATTTATTACAAAGATACCTCTGTGCGAGCGGGGTATGATACCATAATGCAGCGCCTGTTCGTCGGCAAAACTGAGCCGCATATTGGCCGCTTTTATAGGGTCAATATCACCTATAAGATCCGCTACGGAGACATCTGGGGTTGCCAGTTTTTCACCATAACGATCACTTCTATGCATCCAGGTTATAGGGGTGTTGTCGCCACTGGCTTCCAGCACAGTCCGGGCATAAAGAGAAATGGGTTCAAATGGATCATCATTTATCTCACTGCCTGCTACCACCGGGATCCATTCATCGAGGAGGTTTATCATTTCCCGTGCCATACGCGTCTTGGCCTGCCCACGCAATCCAAGAAATAAAATATTGTGGCGCGATAGTAAAGCCCTTTCCACATCCGGTATCACTGTATTTTCAAAACCAAGTATGGTATTAAACGGACTTTGTTTTTTCTGTATAAACCGGATAAGATTATTACGGATCTCTTCTTTTACCGCCTTTGAATTATATCCGGCCTTTTTCAGTTCACCGAAAGTTTTTATTTCTGGTTGTTTCATGTTTTGCATTATTTTGTCAAATTCGCCTGGCATATCTTTAAATAAACTCTTTATTTATTCCCCTTCATCATCTTTTTGTTTTGGCTTTTCCTTCAGCTGCTCTTTTGGCTTTTCTTTAGGCGGTTCATAAGGTTTGCCTAACTGTTTTGCCATTTCTTTTTTTGCATTTTCCACCTCTTCCTCTCTTTCTTTCTTTTCTCTTTCTTCTCTTTCTTTCTGCCTTTTTATCTTCCTCTCTAACCGCTCTATTCTCGGGCTCTTCTCCTCTTTATTTTTTTCGTCTGTTTTAACTTTGTCAAAAACTGCCTGATCAGCCCTGCCATACATACCTGTTTCAAGCATAAGATCTAACTGCTCCAGTTTCTTTTCAGTTATATCTGCCTGCTTAAGCACAACATCGTAACCGGTACCATTCTCGTTATTAGTCCATTGGCCGGTAAATACCTTGTTTACCAATTCCAGTTCCAGCGACCCCACCGGCGGATCATCTTCCATTATCCATTTCCCTTCAGCATCTTTAGTAATATTGAGTTTTACATAATTTGCCTGATCGCCAAATTTATAAAGCCCGTCAAATAAAACAGATTTTCCTGATTTTACATCTTTCAAATATCTGATAAACAGCTTTACAGGTATTTCGTCATCAAATTTACCTTCATAATATTTTCTGTCTGTTACTAGTTTCCGGGTATGTTGTTTTTCGTCTTCCGTTGTATTAACAACCTGTAAATTCCTTCTTTTTTTTGCTGCGGAATCTAAATGGGCCGTATCAACAAGTGATCTGTTAAGGGAATCTGTTTTTAATGAATCGCTGAATTGATTTTTTGACAACCATTCAAAGTACTTCCTTTCTTCATTTTCCTTGAAAATGTATTCGTCAATAGTGGACGCTTCCAGAATATTAATTACCTGCCCGCCAAAAAAGTACCCCTGAATTTTTTGTATTTCGGTTATCGTAATGCAGAAAGTAAGTCTTCCCAGCAGGTCTCTGATAAACATATACCCCTTAAAACGTTCAGGGGCTATTTTATCATAGCCAATAAGGTCGCGGGAGGGTGGTTCTTTCTTTAGTTCATAACGCTGCATGACAATAGAGTTCCAGTGAATCCCTGAATCCTCTCCTTTTTGGAGTACCGCGCTAAACCGGTTCAGGATATTACGGTTGTAAAAAGGGTCGAACTGGAGCAGGCTTTGAGGATGTTCTTTTAATTCATTCAGCGCCCTCATGGTTTCAGGTGTATGGTCAGGATTATGTATTACCATGGCCCATAATGAGTCGAAGGGCGGAAAAAGATAAAAATAATTCAATGAATCTTTATTCATCAGGCAGCCCAGCACATTATTCATCAGTCCTACTTCAGTTCTGGGCAGGCTCCTGTATTTATGTTTACGGCCATAGGCATGATGAGTACCTGCGGTAAAGGAAACCAGTAAAAGTAAAATAAATAAATACCTCATTCATTTTGGTTAGGAGCGAATAAAGTTAAGGCATTTAGGCTTATTGATTTAAAAGTTAAAAGGTTAAAAAGTTAAAAGGCTGAAAAGTTAATTAGTTAAAAGGTTAATCAGGTAATTGGGCAGGGTACTATTATTTCTTATTCTCTATCAGCTCAAATACTCTTTCCGGGGGCCGGGCAACTATCGCCTTATCACCTTTCTCCACAATTGGACGTTCTATCAGTGCCGGATTTTCAGCAAGTATAGTCAGCCACTCTTTTTCTGTGATGTCTTTATCCTTAAATTGTTCTTTATAAAGTTCCTCGCTTTTACGAACCAGTTCAGAAGGCTGCATACCTAACTTTTTAAGCAACGCCTTCAGCTCTTTTTTATTCAAAGGCTCGGCGAGATACCACCTGACATTATGAGGTATGCCTTGTTCTATTAGTATCTCCAGCGCCCCGCGGCTCTTGCTGCACCGGCCATTGTGGTATATGGTTATGTCTTCCAAGGTATTATATTTATGGTGTTGTAAAGGAAACTGAACCAATAACTGGAGTTCGCAATGCAGATTTTACAACTTTAATAAATTCTATTGTTGACAGGTTATCAATCTCCTTTTGTGTATATTCTTTAGTGAGTAATAAAGTATTAATTCTACCAAGATAGTCGTTATACAATAGCCATATTCTGGAAGCAGGTGGAATTTGTATATTAAGAATAGCACATAGCCATTCTCTAACTTTTACAATCAGTTGTTCAGGGTCATTGCCATGATCTTTTATATCTTGCCCACTAATATCTGAAATGATTTCATCGTAGCGGTTCCTAAGTTCAAGTACCAAATGCAACACGCTTAGTCAATTTACGTCCGGGGGTACCCCCGGACGTAAATTGACTAAGAATCCTAAACTTCGTGCTGCTTATGACTCCAAAATTTATTCATCTTAGTCAAGACCAAAGG
>CAISOH010000321.1 GCA_903887005.1 uncultured Bacteroidota bacterium
CATAAAATTGTGCATTGTTTAATATGCAAGACTTTGCGGCCTTGATTTTATAATTTACTTATTATCAATTCATTAGTCTTGGCGGCTTTGCGCCTTTGCGAGAAACCTATTTTGCACATTTATATCCGGTGTGAAGTATAATAAATGCTGTATGCGGTTAATGCTGCTGGTAGCACCCGATATCATTTCTTCCATTTCTTGGATAACCTGCAAGGTCATCTGTAACCAAAGGAAGCTGGATCCCTTTTCCAATGGCAGGTGATGAAGCGGCAAGTGCAAAATTGCCAATAGCTGTGTTTACAAACAGAGGGTCTGTAAATGCAGGCGCCTGGCCAATGATACAATTAGTGGTCTTAACAAAATTCTCAATTTTGTAACCGGTCCCGAACAGGCAATGGTCGAGGTTCAGATTAGCCGTAGCCCCTCCTAATGAGTCACAATACAACTCACTGTCTAATGAACCATATACAATACAATTGGTCAGCAAAGCGTTCAGGTTGCCAGATTCATAAGTACCATCTCCGTTCGGTAAATAATTCAGGATGGCAACCGTCGGATTATTGATATGGCTTACTGCAGCGGTACCGTAGTTGGCAAAGGTGCAATTGGTAAATGTATCATTACCGCCCTGTATTATACCCAGCGCCTGCGCGCCGCAGGTATGCACCAGGCAATTGGTACCGACTACATTGCCCTGAAGGCCCAGTATACCGTACCCTATTGAGTTTTTAATAGTAGTATAATACATCCATACTTTCGCCCCGTTATCCACCTCTATTGCCGCTGGCCTTATGCCATAATTGTAGTAAGGCGAAGCCCCGCCGCAATTCTTAATGATCGCATTAACGAAAAGCCCCTGGCCGCCATTATTGTTACCACCACCAATAAAATAAAAACCGCCCCACTCCCCCGGGTAGCCAATATACCCGAAATAAGCACGATCCAACCTGTCTCCCTGGAAAACAACACTATCCTGCCCTTGTTTTCCACCTCCAACAACTAACCCTCCATATACAAAAAACCGCGCATCCTGGTGCATATATACCCGGCAGCCCGGCGGTATGGTGAGTACGGCATTACCAATCACACAGGCATGTATCACCACATATGGCCTGTCAGTTTTCCACTTTGTATCCGTTGTTATACTATCACTGATGATATAGTGTGCATTCTGCCCGTAAGCAGTAAATGGTATGGAGAACTGCTTCCCGTTCAACGTTGCTATCAGCTGATCAGTAACCAAAAAAGGAGTAAGCGTATCGTTGGGGTTTATATTCACCGTTGCAAATACATAAATACTGTCATGTGCTGCAATTTTAAGGTTAGTGATATTATTACCCGGAAAACCGTCCACATTCAGATGAAAATAAGAACTATTGCCGCCCTGCAACCTTACAGAGCTAACTACTACCGGCTGGCTCTCCCGGTTATAGATCAGTAACCCGGTTGTAAAGCTGCCCGCGGCGGTAAATACCGTATCGAATTTAAGGGTATCAACCGAAAACTTAAGGGTACCCCCGGCAGAGAGCGAACTTTGTTTCTTACAGGAGTTGCCCAGCAGCGATAGGAGTACTGACGCACTGATAATTATTATCCATGATGCTTTAAAACGCATGTTTGTTATTACTTTTTTTGTAAAAATAGGTAACAGTATTGATAACGTGTGAAATGGGAAAATATTACTCTTACAAATTCAAAATTCAAAAATCAAAAAAAACACCGGTTGATTAACATAAATATTTATCAATGCGGTTTACCCATTCAAAAAAAACTTACCAAAATTTGGTGCATTCAAGAAACTTACCTAACTTTGGTAAGTCAAATTTTTAATCTAAAACTATATATTTTATGAAAAACTTTTAAAACTAAAGTATGCAGATTTCATTTAATGACAGTAACCTGGAATTATTGTATAAAGAACCTATTAAAAATTTAGGAAAACAGCAATACTCCAGAGAAGTGATTGAGCGTTACCGTAAGAGTATTGATGCATTAGCAAGTGCAAACGATTTGAGTGAAATTGCTAAATTCAGAGGGTTGAACTTAGAAAAATTGAAGAGTAAAGAATTTAAGGGTTCCTAAGTTCAAGTACCAAATGCAACACGCTTAGTCAATTTACGTCCGGGGGTACCCCCGGACGTAAATTGACTAAGAATCCTAAACTTCGTGCTGCTTATGACTCCAAAATTTATTCATCTTAGTCAAGACCAAAGG
>CAISOH010000322.1 GCA_903887005.1 uncultured Bacteroidota bacterium
AGTCAACTGAGTTTTGCAAATTTGTACTTGGCATAGTGCAGTTTTTTAATTGTTAATAATGAATAACTAAAATTAAAAACTTTCGGATCCTCCATAAGGGTTACCGCAACACTGCACTATGCTTTTCTTACATAATTACTCACGCCAGTGTGGTAGGCTTGTTTTCCCTGATTTAACTTCAGCAAATCCTCATCGTGTCATGGTTCGGCGGGGCTCACCATGACAGGAATGCTATTAGTTGCAGGGCTTACTAAACAGGAGCAGTATGAATACAACCAATACTCTTCGCCGTGTCACATTTCACCCTTCCAATATACCCTCTGATAGAAATCATTCAGGCGTCTAAGGGCTATCATTCATATTCATCTGCTTATGTACGTCCTTTGAAAGAAAAACTATGAAGACGGATAATATTGTTTTGATGCGCATGGCGAGGGAATCACTTAGGGGAAGGTGGGGACTCGCCATTGGAACTTTCCTGGTTTATTCACTGATAATGGGCGCCTTCGGAGCTATCCCCAAGGCGAGTATTATTTCATTACTGATAGCGGGGTCTATGGCGCTTGGCGTGGCTATGTTTTCCTTGTCTATATCGCGCGGCAAAGAAGCAAGACTGGAACAAATATTTGAAGGTTTCCAGTTGTTTGGCAAAGCATTAGTGACTTACCTGCTCATGATATTGTTTGTTGTTTTGTGGTTGCTGCTGCTGATCATCCCGGGAATCATAGCGGCGCTATCTTATTCTATGACATTTTACATTCTTGCTGACGACAATTCGTTACAACCAAGGCAGGCCCTTGACCGAAGCAAGCAGATGATGGACGGATATAAATGGAAGCTTTTTTACCTCTGCTTACGGTTTTTTCTGCTGGCGCTGCTTTGTATCCTTACGTTGGGTATCGGCTTTCTCTGGTTGATACCATATGCGAACATAGCCTCAGCGAAATTTTATGATGATATAAAAGAAAAGGCGGTAGTTGTCTCATTTGGCTTTGGTAAGATATACCTCGTTTCCGAGGTTCATAGCCTTGATTAAGGAGGGTGCTAATCCTCATCGTTGTCATGGTTCGGCGCGGCTTACAATGACGTGTTTACAATTTATTGATTTTGAATATTGTATGAATAGCACGTCATTCACATTTTATCCTTTTGGGTTCAAAAGGTTGGTACTCACCATGACAGGAATACTATTGTGCCGGGCACACCTTTAAGATTCTTCGTTCATCAGGATGACAAAAAATATTTTCAATTTTTCTTCACCATTTTCAGATCAATCAGGTTCATGGCGTTGCTGCGGAAACCGGTAATATTATTTTGGGTGAAGTGGAGGAGCTCATCATAGTAGAGGGGCAATACAGGTGCATAACTCATGACGAGGCTGTCCATTTTCTGGTAGAGCTGCCAGCGTTGGGTATCGGGCATGTTGAGGCTTTCAGAATACCATTTATCGAAGGTAGGATCGCTGAACCGGGTGTAGTTGGGCGGTGCAGGAAAATGGCTGTTGAAGACAACGAGGAAGGTTTCGGCATCGGGATAATCGGCAAACCAGCCCGCACGGAAAATGATAGCTTTGGAGCGGCTCATTTGCTGTTTCAGAATATTGGGCTGCATCACTTCTATGGTTGTGGGTATGCCGGCTTCCTGCAGTTCGGTAGCCACAAAATTTACGATGTCCACATAGTTGTCCTGAGTAAGAATATTAATGGGCTTTAATCCTTTTCCGTTTGGATAGCCCGCTTCTGCCAGCAGTTGCAGCGCTTTTGCGGGATCGTAATTATATCCATAAGTAGCGTTGCTGTTATAGCCGGGCATACCAGCAGGGATGAAGCCTTGTGTGGCCGGGATGCCAAGGCCGTTCTTGAAATAGGTGATTATCTTCCTGCGGTTGATGGCGTAATTGATAGCCCTCCGGAAAAGGGGATTTGCTGTAGGTTCATTTTGCATTTCGGGAAGTGTGGTATCTGTAAGGAAGCCTATGTATTCCGTATTCAGGTAAGCGCCTTTATCCAGGTGGAATTTGTTCCGGAACTCTTTTCTGAGTGTGCCGTCTTTTAAAAATAAGAGGTCTTTGAAGGAGCCATCTATGCCATTTACAAAATCAACCTTTCCCTGCATGAACAAAAGAAATTCGGTGGCCTTACTGTCAACAAAAGATATTTGCACCGCGTCTAAATAAGGGAGTTGCACACCGGTGCCGTCATGCTCCCAGTAGTGCGGGTTTTTAAGGAGGTTGAGCGTATTGCCTTCATCCCAATAGCTGAACATAAACGGGCCGGTGCCGCAGGGATGGTTGCGGAAGTCTTTTCCCCAATGTTCCACCACTTCTTCAGGTACTATGTTGCAATAGGCATTGGTGAGTAATTCCGGAAGGGGGCGGAATGGGGTATTGAGGTTTATTTGTATCGTGGTATCGTCAACAACTATGAAAGGATTTTTTCCGGCGACATGACCGTTAAATATCCAGGCTCCGGAAGATGCAGTTTTAGGATCTATGAGCCGGTAAAAACTATAGGCCACATCATAGGCTGTCATTTTTCGTCCTTTGCCGTTTTCAAATATTGCGTTGTCGTGGAAATACACATCGTTGCGAAGATGAAAAGTATAAGTGAGCCCTGTAGGGTTTACATCCCAGCTTTTGGCAAGGGAGGGAATGGTGTGCATGTGTTCGTCTGTTTCCACCAGGGTATTATATACCATGTGGTCTATCCATATCATATACTGGAACTTGGCGAATGCCGGATCAATAGATTCCAGGTAGCCGCTTGAAAGGTTGAGGTGGAAGGTGTTTTTGGAGGTGGGTTGAAGGTGGGTGCAGGAGAATAACAGTAAAAACCCCCAGACCCATCCCATACTCGACCCCCGACCCCACCCCCGACCCCTAAAGGGGAAATGAAATCTAAATCGGGAGTATTTGAACTTATTTTTCACGAAACTTTAAAATGGAAAAAGTATTTGTGCAAATTAATTGAAATGCGGAGTAATTTTGAACAAATATCTCTATGACAAAACTTTCTGTTAATATTAATAAGATAGCCACTTTGCGAAATAGCAGGGGAGGCAATAACCCGGATGTGGTACAGGTGGCGATTGACTGCCAGAAGTTTGGTGCGGACGGTATCACAGTACATCCGAGGCCGGATGAGCGGCACATTCGATATAGCGATGTAAGGGACATAAAGAAGATAATCCCGATAGCTATCGGGACTGAGTTTAATATTGAGGGCAATCCGCTGGAAGATAAGTTTGTGAACTTAGTTTTGGAAACAATACCTGAGCAGGTGACGCTGGTACCGGACGCGCCGGGGCAGCTTACCTCCAATCATGGATGGGATACGGTAAAGGAGAAAGCATACCTGAGGAACATTATCAGTGTTTTCAGAAATGCAGGTATCCGGGTATCCATTTTTGTTGATCCGGTGGAGCATATAGTTGCCGCTGCTGCTGATACCGGTACTGACCGTGTGGAGCTATATACAGAGGACTATGCAAGAAATTATCATTTAAACAGGGAGGCTGCTATTAAAGATTATATAGCCGCCGCAATGATTGCTACCAAAAACGGGCTTGGCTTAAATGCCGGGCATGACCTTGACAGGGAAAACCTGCAATTCTTTAAACAATCCATACCTGAGTTGCTGGAAGTTTCCATTGGCCATGCGTTAATTTGTGATGCGTTGTATTATGGCCTGGAAAATACCATACAGATTTATAAAAGGAAATTAAACATCCATTTCTAAAAAAAAATCCCGCGAAGGCGCAAACCCCTCCGTAAAAAGTAGAGGAGGATAATGCATTATTTTTGTTGAAAATAAGGTCCTTAGTAAAAATAAGACCGCAAAGGTGGAGCGTGAAAAAATATAATATTACTCTGTTTTAGTATAAATATGATTAGTGCAACACATAAAAATACTGACAATACTTTAAATTTTTGAAATTATCTTAGTACTTTAGACGCAAATAGATATTTATATTCTATAAAAGATTTTATAAATGAAGAAATTTCTCTACTCAGCAGGTGTGATACTATTGTTTTCAATTACCGCTGACGCACAACATAATTTAGGTATTGCCACGGGTAACTGGAGCAGTACAAACAGCCTTTATCTGAATCCTGCAAATATTGCAGACAGCCGTGAGCGGTTTACAATAGATGTTGTCTCCATTAATGCCAGTATTGAAAACAACCTGGGCACTTTAGGTTCTTTTAGTAATTTTTCCAAAGCGGTCAATAACGGGAATACAGACAATCTTTTTAATTACTCCAACAGGAATACATTTAGTTTGCTGGCGCCAGCCGTAGATATTCACGGGCCCGGGGCAATGATAAGTATCAATCACAAACATAGTTTAGCGCTGACAACACGTATCAGGGGGTTTAACCAGTTTAATAATTTTGACAAGTCGTTGTACAGGACTATTAATGATCCTAATTACGTAATTAACGGAGACGTAGATCTTACTTCCAAGAACTTTAATTATACCGCGCATTTATGGACAGAGGTTGGACTGACTTATGGTGTTGTATTAATTGATGAAGGCGAAAGCGAATTGAGGGCCGGCGTTACGTTGCGTTACTTAGGCGGTATTGGTTATGTAGGTTTGAAAGGCAATAATTTAGACGCGCATTTCAGGTCGGGAACAGATTCATTTTATGTTAAGAACACAGACCTGGAATTTGCGAGCAATATACTTAGTACGAAGAACGCCCTTGTAAACGGGATTTCAAATAACAGTATTTTCAGCGAGTTTTTTGGTAATAAAGACGGCAGGGGCGTGGGCGGAGACATAGGCGTAGTATATGATTATTTTCCAGACCCGGAGTTGCATAAGCATAACCATGATGGAAGGAACGGATATAAAGTCCGCCTGTCTGCTTCAGTAACGGATATTGGGTCTGTCATGTATAAAAGCAGCGTTAACTCAAATGCAAACGTAACCGGGAACGGATACATCACCGGCCAGGGTTTGATTGATAATGTTACAAATTTCGATGAATTCCGCAATTACGCAAAAAAACAGGGGTTCACCGCTGATACCGCCAAAGCTTCTACAAAAGTATATATGCCTACTGCGCTTGTAATAGGCGCTGATTACAATATCCGGAAGAACATTTATGTAAATGCCACTTTTATTGGTAATGTGGCAAACCGACAGAATTTTGGAAATTCTTATTATAACCAGGTAACAGTTACCCCGAGGTATGACAGGCGCTTGTTTACCATAGGCGTGCCAATTACCTATAGTATGCTTACCAATGGCATGAGAATGGGTCTGGGCCTTCGGTTTATGGGTCTTTTTGCCGGAAGTGATGATATGCTGACTTTATTTGCTAAAAACCAATATGGGTTCAATTTGTATTTTGGCGGGTGTGTGCCTTTATACCACAAATCAAAAGGGCATTATTGGTATCATGAAGATTCTGATTCTACGGATCTCTCACCGGAACCGGATATGGAACATGGCGGCTCACTGGATTCCTCAGATAATTGCCCGGATTTGGTTTTAGCCCCGCTTAATAACCCGGCCCCGGCTGTTATTGAAATCCAGCAGGGACATACGACAGATACGGATGGAGACGGGATACCAGACGATGAAGACGCCTGTCCGACAATAGCAGGCCCTGCATCAAATCATGGCTGCCCTTTATCGCCCCAGCCGCCGAAAAAAACGGCTAATTTTTCAACGACAACTATTCAAACCGGAAATGGAAAATCGGCAATTAATAAGGAATCTGTTAAAGAGCTTGATCTGTTAGCTAAAATATTAAAGGAATACCCTGATTATAATATTGTTATTAACGGCTATTCTGATAATGCCAACACTGCTGCAAAAAGCATCGCTTTATCAAAAGCGCGGGCACTGTCGGTAAAAAATTATTTTGTAAGCAAGGGTATTGCATCTGCCAGGATAAAGGTAAATGGTTTGGGCTCGGCACAACCCGTTGCTGATAATAGTACTGCTGAAGGAAGGGCTAAGAACTGCAGGGTTGTAATGAACCTGAAAAAGAGATAAATTATTAGTACGAAAAAAATGAGCTGTGCCACACTTCATAAGTGTGGCATAGCTGCTTTATGACCGGTTTCAATTACTAAAAAACAACAGACAATCCGCAATAAATCATCTGGCCAATAGACGGGATTATACCAGGACCGGGATATTCGGAAGTACGAAGGGTAAAATATTTTTCATTCGTAACATTATTTATCCCAAAGCTGGCTTTATATTTCGACCATTTGTAGGATGCGGAAACATCCGTTATCCAATAGGCGGGTAAAATACCTGTTTCGGCAGATAAGGAACTAATAGTATTTGAGGCGTCGCCATAGGATTTAGTCTGGTAAGAATACTGGGCATTAAATTCAAATCCTTTGATCCAGTAATTAACGCCAGCCCTTTCTATTATGTGCGGCGCATACTCTACCTCGTTGCCTTTATAGGCGCCTTCGGTATAAACAGCATTGACGTAAGCGAATGAATTGTATATGCTCAGTTTGCCGGCATGAGCATTCGGATAAAGCAGGTCATTAATATTCAGTTCTGCATAACTTTCAATACCGGTGTGCAAACTTGCGCCTGTATTTGTTACAAGGAAGTTTGAACCTGCAGGCACTGTTCCTATTCCATTGTAATTGTAAAGATAAAATGCACTTGCATCGAAATTAAGTATGTGTTTTACCGCGCCTCTTATGCCGAGGTCAGCATTGAGGGCTTTAGAATCTTTAAGATTGCGGTCTATTTTTGCGGTCGTGCCAAATGGCGTAAGCTCGGAAAAAGTTACCGGCCTGTATGACTGGCTGCAGTTGGTGTATGCATTTATTTTCCTGGAAATCTCGTACTGCGCACCAATACCCCCAAGCACAAATGTGCGCGTGTTCTTTTGGTTGTTTATGTTTAATTCCGGAGTTACAGCATTTGTCGAATCTTCTTTGTTTTCTGTATATCCATAAGCGTTTGTTGTGAGGTATTCCAGCCGTGCGCCGGGTGTGATGCTCAGTTTTTTGCCCATGTGAAAAATATTTTCTGCAAAAAGGGATACATTATTATTGCGGAAATTCATTGCGGTACTGTAATCGCCATATTGGGTCATGTCCAGGTTGTCTGCTGTTGACCCCTGGCCGCCTTCATAACGCCGGAGCAGCGAGGATGCCTGCCTGATACCAAAGGCAAGTGTCTGTGTCTGGTTCCCAAACTGATAGTTGTTGAGGATTCTCAATTCATTGGTGATATTATTAAAATATTCTTTTTCCAGTTCACGGGCAGAGCCGGTGCTGTCGGGCGAAAAATTGGGGTACCAGCTATCTTCATTTTGCCATATGAGGTCTCTCTGGCTGAACTGGTAAGCAGAAGTAAAGCTCAGGGACGTGTTACCGGATATTTTATACTGAAGGTTAGCGGTAATAATATTCCATGGGCTTTGCAGCCAGTTGCGCGCCCTGACTGATTGCTGCGGATTTTGCTGGAATTCAGAATCGTTAAGTCCGCCGGGCATGTGTATGCGGTTGCGCAATAAGGTATAATCCAAAGATAATTTCAGATTGGAAGTGGCATTATAAGTAACCTTACCATAGCCGGAAACCTGGCGCTGGTCTGAATTGGCACGCCAGCCATCTAAGGTGCGGGACTGTGCAAAGGTGAAATATTGCCATTTCCCTTTTGTGCCACCAACGGAGGTATAAACATTATACAGACCGAAGCTGCCGGCAGTTTGAGAGACGGTCACTTCAATGGGTTTTGCAGGAGCGTCTTTCAAAATGTAATTTACCAAACCACCGAGCTGAGGGCCAAACTGTAACCCTGCTGCGCCGCGCAGAAACTGAATGTTACTTACGGCTTCCATCGGAGGGAGGTAGTATGCTTCATTGTACCCGAAAATATCAGCAGATATATTATAACCATTCTGGCGGGTATTCATTTCTATGGATTGATAAGGGTTCACTCCCCGGAATCCAATACCATTTGCAGTAAATCCACCCGCTTCGGTTTCGATAATGTTGAGGCCGGGTATGCGGCCTATTATCTGCCGGGTATTATTAACGGCTTTGTTTGCATCAAGGCTGTCAATAGTCAGCAACTCATTTTTTTTACCAGAAAAAATTACCTGGCCGGAATAACCATTTATATGGCCTACGCCATTCATGGTCTTATATCCTTTCACTACTATCTCATTAAGCGACATACTGTCTTTGTTTTGCGCGGATATTGTGCCTGCAAAACTTACTAAAACACAAAATAAAAATATCAAATACCTCATAATCAAATTTTGAAGTACAAAAGAAGGATTATCCCCATTCATATTATTTCATAAACAGGAATAGAATTTTTATAAAACGGAAAGAAATGAAAATTGGGTTTCCTTTTGTTATAAATCAGACATAGAGAAACGCTACACCAAACTATATTTTTATTTAATATTATGAGCAATGGAGGAAATGTCATTGTAAACTATTTCCGATTTGCTAATTTTTGCTGGTTTTTATGTAATTGATTGATTATCAGATGCCTCATTTCCGGTTTGTTTCCGGTTATTTCCGGTTGTTTCCGGATTATGAAATGCAGGATTTATGAAGTTTATTTGTCTGAACTGTGATTTATAGGATTAAAAGATTATAAGATTTCCTTTTTTGGCTTTAACATTTCTTTATGACGATTTTTATTTTGCCGAAACATCGGGAATGTTGGACTTTAATGCTCAATTGCGTAATAGCTGAATTTTGAAATTAGTTTGATTATGATCATACTCAACAAATCAGCCACGCGTCCAATCACCCCAGCCAAATTAAACCTTCGTTTAATTCGGCATCCCCTCTTTAGATTGCTTCATTCTTCGCAATGACAGAGGGGAATTTTCCAGCAATTGTATATGTTTTCAGCTTTGGGCAACAAAGGTCGGACAGGTTTTTGAAAATGGCAAATTGGAGTTTTATGATAGCGCACTTTTAGCGCTATGATATACAGCTATGTGTATATCATAGATCTTTTTTTGGAGATAATTAATTGATGGATAATGTGGTATATGTTATCCATTGGCTCATATGATCAATAATTTCAGAAATGTTCATTTTTATTCAACATTATTTACAGTTATTTGGTGATAGCTTTTGTGAAAACTTAGCCCCACCATGAATTTGACATCTTCTTTTTAAACCCTAACTCCGCCAAAATTACCCCGTCTATTTAAAAAAATATAGGAACAATGCTTGTTTGTTCCATTTTTTTTATATCTTTAGGCTACCTAAATAGGTTGTCTATGTATCTACCATTATGGGTTCAGAAATATAAAGAACCAAGAATTGAGATAAGAAAAATCAAAAACACATATTATAAATATACTGTTGGATACAAGTATAATCCTGAAAAGAAACGTACAGATAAGATCACTAAAGAACTTTTGGGTAAAATCATGGAACAGGAAGGCTTTGTGCCATCGCCCAAGCATGTTATAAAACAA
>CAISOH010000323.1 GCA_903887005.1 uncultured Bacteroidota bacterium
AATTTACGTCCGGGGGTACCCCCGGACGTAAATTGACTAAGCGTGTTGCATTTGGTACTTGAACTTAGGAATTTTTGATTTTCTTAATTGTATATTAATTGATGTCAATATCTTCTTTTTTCCTTCCAGACTATTTTTTACTACTAAGGCTTTAAATGAATTACCCGGCTCATCCATCCCTTGATTAAATTCTGTTTTGAAGATTTCTCTTCTCCTTCTGCTTTGTTGGAATGATTTGAAATATAATTGTTTTTGTGGCCTGGTATATGGCTTTATATTTCAGCAATAATTTTGTTTAACTCTTCTTTTGTTTTACCAAGTTTAACCTGCAGTCTTCCTAATAGTTCATCCTGTTTGCCTTCTGTTAACAGTAAGTCATTATCTGTTAGCATGGCGAATTTTTGTTTCAATTTCCCTTTTGTCTCATTCCATTTTCCGTTTAATTCAGTTGAATTGTTCATTATTTCTTTGTTAAGTGTGAATTCATTTCCACTTGGTAAAGGTGCGTAACAACTCACATTTAAGTATTACACAACTTGCTGTAATAGTTACATGATTCACACTTTTAGAATGGCCGATAAGAGAGGGAAGTACTAATGAAATATCCCTTAGAAAATAGTATTTCCGTGAAGGTTGGAATCATTTTTCTATGGAATAAAAAGAGGCTGCCGTTTTTACTCTGATATGAAGCCTTGTTCAGCTTTATCTCCTGCTACTAATACCCAGTTCCAGCATTACCGGATATTTGTTGGACATTTGGAATAGCGCATCAAGCAGTTCTTTTTGCCCGGATTTGTTGGGTTGGTCATTTACAGATTTATTAATTCTGTTACCGTCATTACCCACAGAAAGATATGAGTGGAGTATATAATGATAATTATTTGAACTATTGGCTAAAGAAGGCGATAACAAAATATGGTCATACCAATCTTTGGCCCCGCCTCCTGTACCACATCCATTGGGGTCTTTATTTTGAAGACGGGTAGATGTTGTTAAAAAAGAAGAAAACCTTTCCGGATGTTTATCCCAATTAGCAGGATAGGATACTTTCTTATCTATTGAAAATGGCGGGTCAATAAGACGATAACTTTTTTCGGCATTATTTGTCAGTAACTGGTATCCATCCTCATTGGTTTTTCTGAGATTGAAATCTCCCATTACAATGAGATCAGGCAACGTTGAAAATTGCTTCCGTAATGCACTCATTAGTTCTGCCATTTGCCTGTCGCGCTCATCTGTGCCGTCTCCTGAAGCTGTATGAACCAGGACGATATAGATAAAGGCAGTATCGTGTGTTTTCATAAGATCAGGCTCCAGGTAGAACAGTTTATACATGTTTATGTCTGTGATATCGGAGACCAGGGTTACATAAGAAGAAAACCCCAGTTTATGTTTGTTATAAAACAACAGATTCTGATTATCGTCTTTTGCCGCATTGGTAAAAGGACAGCATGCATACTTATCGTGCCTGGCTGCGTTAAGGGCATATAACAATATAGAATCTTCAAAACCTACTGGCGCTTTCCCTGCTTTTATATGAGTGAGTGGAATGGCTTCAACCTTTATAAGCCCCAGTACATCAGGATCGGTATAATTAATTATTGTTTTAAGGTAACCATGCAATTGCATAGCTGTCCCCTGGCAGCCATCTCCATACTTGAGCACGTTATAAGTCATTACTTTTATTACATCACTCTGTTTTGGTGCGGTCCTACATTTAGTGAAAATGGGAGAAAATAATAGAAGTAAAATCAGATTGCTTAAACGTACCATTGTTGCCATAAAACAAATTTATTAGTTGACGGGTTGAAGTGCTCTAAGTGTATCCAGGCCAATGCTCAATTGATTCCATTGGTCTAACCCCGCAGTAGCCGCCATTTTTTCGTTACAATCTCCATAAAACTTAATAAGGTTCTGTTTCAGGTTTTGATTTACATGTTTGAACTTATCGTCCTTAAGTTTTAATAATAATTCATTATAAGTTTGGTCGGCAAGAGTATATTCACCCGCTGAGGTCTCTTTTCCCGTGTCATAATCTATATTTATCAAACAAGTATTTTTAGCAGGCATTCCTTTTAGTATAGTGGTAAAATGTACCTGAACTGTATCAAAACTCCGGATAAATATTTTTTCAGCTATAGTGTCCGGGACTTTTATTTTGAGTGCTTTGAGCGGACCTATCTTGGGCAATACGAATACTACTTTAGCTAATACACCCGGAAAGAAACCTGGTTTCTCATGTTTTTTTCCGAATTCATGGTAATAATTTGCTTTACGCATTTTGAATTCGAATTTTCGCCTGGTTATACCAGGTGTAGATTTTACAATTTCATTCTTTTTTGAAGACCACGCTGTCCTGGTTATAACAGGAAATAAGTCCTTGATAACCCATCTGAATGTAGATATCGCAAGAGGGAGGTCTTTGAAAATATCATTGATATCCAAACCATAAGTTTTCAGGAAAGCCCTTTCTAAAACAGGTCTTGAAACTTTGAAACCTATAAAGTCGTGATATTTTTCTGAAGCGTAATTTCCCCTTGCTGTTTGTAATATATCAAAACCAAATTCCATCCTGATATGTGCGGTTGGATCCTGCTCGTAAGTCACAACCGAGCCATATTTTTCTTTGGTATTAGGATACATTATAGGTACACAATGATTGGTGCCTATAGGATGACCGTATTTGTCTGCGTTATAATGGCATAAAACACCAATTGCGAAGGCATATTCATTTATATCCTGGGCTTCATCAAGCAATGCATTTACAAAGTCGCCGCTGCGCACATAATGAACAAGGGCGGTAAATAATTTGCTGCCAAACGGATAGTAGCCCATATCAGGGGCTACTGCGCCTCCATATGCATAGGCATGTGCCTCTCTTAATTGATCTGCAGTCGAGGCAGGAAATTTTTTCAGGAGTAATGGCTTGATAGTTTTATCCCATGCGACGTCAATTATAGCCTCATGAGTAAGAACCGAATATGCTCCTGATTGCAGTGGCCAACAAAGCATATATAGTGTGGCTATAATAATAAATTTATGTACTGCTATTTTTTTCATAAAGGAACATGTCAATTAGATTTTTCTTCCAAAATCTCTTTAAAAGCTTCATTCTTTTTTGCTTCATCAATAGAATGAGAAGCGCCAAAATTTCCATCTTTTTCAGACAAGTCACTTAGTTTGGAATAGAATTTTTTAAGAACTTTTAATTCTTCCTCATTCATATCTTCTATATTTAACACCCTGTTACTTGCTCCTTTTGTTGCGGCTATCAGTTCATTGAGTTTCAATTGCAATGCCAGTGTATCTTTGTTTTGCGCCTGCTGGATTACAAACACCATTAAAAAAGTTACGATGGTAATACCGGTATTCATTACCTGGTGCCAGGTATCTGAAAATTGAAAGAAGGGGCCTGTGATTGCCCATACCAGAACAATGGCTAAAGCACAAAGGAAGGTAACTGAACTACCGGTTACCTTTGATATTTCAACAGTAAGATTATTGAATAACCTTGATGTTTTATTTTCTTCTTTCATTATTGTTTACTTAATCCATGCCATAAAAAATATGCCAACCTGCATGAGGATATTTATATAGGTGTTAATAGAACCCCCTGCGCTAAATATCATTGTTCAAAAAGTTTATTTCATTATAGATCGTAGATAATCTTGTTTATTTCTTCTTTTGTTATACCCAGCTTAATCTGTAGTCTGCCTATCAGTTCGTCCTGCTTGCCTTCAACAAATAACAAATCATTTTCTGTCAGCAAGGCGAATTTTTGTTTTAATTTTCCTTTTGCCTCTTTCCAGTTCCCTTTTAATTCTGTAATATTTCTCATCACTTTAATCTTAGTTGTGAATTCATTTTCACTATACAAAGGTGGAATGAATAAGATGCATAATTGTTACAGAACTATGGTTATAAGTTGCATCATTCACACATCGTTAATTATCCCGTAAATTCAGTCAACGTGTCAATTATGTAATTAATCTGGTTAATTGTATAATGTTTATTCAACCTTATTATCTCAGTTTTGTACCGTGAAATTCATTCATAACCGTTCCGCCGGTTGCGGAAAATTTAATTTGGTCCTATGAAAAAAAGTCAAAAATTACTAATTGCATTTGCCATTGTAATGTCCTGCGGCAGTTTAGCTGCTTCTGCACAGATATATGTACATATTCGTCCGGAAGCCCGTGTAGTTGTACGCACGGAAGCTCCCAGCCCGCGGCACGTATGGGTACAACAAGATTGGCGTGAAAATAATGGTAGATATGAAGATAATGGAGGTCATTGGGCTGCACCACCCGCTGAAGGTTATAAATACCACGAAGGGCACTGGGACCATTCAAGTCGTGGAAATAGATGGCACGAAGGTGGGTGGAATGAAAGTCATGATCAAAAACACGGAGATCATCGTTGATTGTCCTGAAAAATTGATGAGAAGTAAATTTCAAAAAAGAGAGTGTCCGCAAGGCGCTCTCTTTTTCATACCTATCTTATTCCAATAAAAAAACGTCTCCAGTTTTATTTTGGAAACGCTATAGAAATTTTGCAAAGTAAAAGGCTAAATCACTTATGAATTTCCTCAACTTTCCTCATGAAGTTAGTAATTAGTGAATCACTTTCCGGCCCATAGCCATCTACTAATGTTCCTTTTTCGCCATCGAAGGCTTCTATGGCAAACAGGATACTACTGTCTGATGGATCAGATTCACCTTCAAAACGGTAAAAGTGTATAATCCTTACTTGTTCAGGCTGAAAAGTTTTTTGTGTTGTCAATGAAAGTAAACCATTTTTACCAGCTTGAAATTGTGATACATAACCGGATGTTTGCAGCTTATTAATGCAGGATACTAATGTATTCATATGCACCTTTTCAGCTGATTCAATGTTGTTATTTTCCTCAACGTTTTTTGGCTTTTTTTCAAAAGATGATTTATCGTGAACATAGTTTAATGATGATTTCATTATATATAGTATTAATGAATATTAATATTGCATGCGATAAATGTTGAATGTTTTGTGAGGAAAATGTTGCACAACTTTCGGAATAAATAGAATGATTCAGCTGAGGGCTATCATTGTATTTGAGGATCAGAGAACATTTTCATTGCCATTTTGTTATCATGGCCATAAATATCATCGGCAAAATGCAATGTGCCATTTTGGTCAACCCAGGCAGTATAATAGGTAATAATTACCGGTACTGTATTTTTCAGCCTTACACATTGTTCCTGGCCGCAGTTCATAGCGCTGTCAATTTTTTCAGGAGTCCAGTTTTTTGAATTTTGCAAAAGATAATTGGCCAGTTTTACAGGGTCGCTAAGGCGAATGCAACCATGACTCAGGTCTCTTTCACTTCTTTTAAATAAATCTTTCTGAGGTGTATCATGCAGATAAATGTTGAAGCTGTTCGGGAATAAAAATTTTACCTTTCCAAGGGCATTTTTTTTCCCGGGTAGCTGGCGCACCACCGGTATGCCACCTTCACTGCCGGTAATTTCCATATCTCTTTTTGCCAGGTAATTCTTATCCCGTTTCATACCTGGCAGTACTTCTTTTTTTACTATACTCGGTGGTATGTTCCAGTAAGGGCTGAAAACAATTTGGTTCAGATTGCCTGAAAACATGGTGGTGTTATGTCCTTCGGCGCCTACAACCACATCCATTTGAAACAAGATGTTTTTTCCGCTATCCACATACACCTCAAACTCCGGTATATTTACAATGATTAGTCTTCCTTCCGGCCTGGTGGGCATCCACCTCATTCTTTGCATATTGATAAGCAATTGCTGCACTCTCTTTGCCGCCGGTATATTCATATCTTTTACCAGGGTGGCTGTTATTTCACCAGTAGGCTTGTATCCATGATTGAGTTGGTAAGTTTTCACTGCATTTTGCAGTTCTGTGTTAAATAAACTGGTTGTATCGCTTCCATTAAGTTCTCCGGTTATCTGGAGCCTTTTTTTAACGAGCGCAATAGCTGGTGCGTTTGACCCTGAGCTATATTTTGCCGGGCCTGCAATGATGGTTGGCCAGCCGCCGGCCTTTGCAATAGCGCTATATTTTAATAATGGTGCTTTTAATATCCTGTAAGATTCATTTAAAGCAGCATAGTTTCTGTTATCATTGTTATTTGCCAGTATTGAATCGGCCATGTCTGAAATAGCTGCTTTTTTAGCTGGTATGTAGGTGCCAAGGCTTGCAGGACTAATATTCATGCTTTTATACTCCTCCCTGGCATACTGAATAAATCTTTCTGTTATCTGCAGTTCTGTTTTTATTGTGGAAGGGTCTTTAGCCTCTATGGTACTATCTTCCTCAATTCTTAATTTATCGAGTCGTCTTTCTAAAGATTTATTGAACATATCGCAATCGTTTTCTGTGCAAAAGAGGCTATGAAAACTAAATGACTGTTCTATTAACCCTGTTTTTGCAAACCAGGCATATTCAAAATTACGGGCATTATAAAAAGAGCGCATCGCTACAGAGAGTGTATCATTCAGCTTTTCTGCTATAATGAAATTTTCCACATCAGCGCTATCTAAAAAGATATCATTATATGCATTGTCTTTATTAATGCTCAGGTTTCTGGTATTTTTCTTTTGTTCATTTAGTGCTGGAGCTTTATTATCACTTTTATCACTTAAATCACTTTTGCAGCCAGCTAATAAACTGACGAGAATAATGGAAACAAGAATAATTTTTTTTGTCATTGTGGGTGTTAGTATTATCTGCATCAAAATCATTAATAATTCAGCATGCAAATTCATTATTTTTAATAGAATAGTTTATTTATCGTTGTGTACAGATTGTAAATCCAGACTTAATTGATAAACTTAGTTACACCAGATCCCGTTTTTGTCTGTGGAATCCCGGAAAGTTGAGGTACATTATAATTTACAAAGTTTTTCTGTGTATTGTCATCATAGAAAAATTTTTCTTTTAATACTACAGTCGGATTTTGCCAGTTGATTGTTATCTTAAATCCTATCGAAATTTGATTTTGCGGTGTGTTCATTTTGATGATTTTAAGCATGAATAATTTCACTTGGTAAAGGTGGAGAACTATATGTTAGGTAGTGTTACATAACTCTATCTATAAGTTACATCATTCACACTTGTTCAAATAAATCAGGATGAATTATTTAATACAAAAGAGGCTGTCTTTTATGACAGCCTCTTTTGTATTAAACCTGCGCTTTTGCTAATTCCTGGCAGGTGCTATTTTCATTATTGCGCGCCTGTTCTGGCTTCTTCCTTCCGGAGTGCCGTTATCTCCAACAGGAGATCTTTTCCCATGGCCGGCAGTCTTCAGTCTGCGTGGGCTGATACCCATTTTAGTGAGATGTGCTTTAACTGCATTCGCACGCCTTACAGACAATCTGTTGTTGTATGCATCAGATCCTACAATGTCCGTATATCCGTCAATGGTAACATTTATGGTTTTGTCTTCCTTCATCTCATCTGCTGCTTCTTTCAATACAGGATAAGAAATTACGTGAATAGTAGTCTTGTTAAAATCAAATAAAATAGGTGTTGAAATGTCTATTTTTTCCTCAATATGCGCCGGTGCAGGTGGCGGTGGCGGTGGTGCTGGCGCTGTAAGGGTAACGTCAGTGCCATTTGCTGCTGCTGCTGCTGTGCAATTGTTCCCGTTCACTTTAAAGCCTGTGTAGCTGCCTTCGCAAAGGCCGGTTAAGATAACGGTTTTGCCTGCTGGTACTACACTCGTAAATGATTGTTGGGCTGCGCCATTACGCATGTAATTTACCGTAACTGTCTGCCCGGTATTTAAACCATTGATGGAAATAGTACCATCACATACGCCGTTTGCTGAGGGATTGGTATTGTTCTCAGAAGAAATAGTAATTGGCGGAGGTATAAGCGTAACAGGGTTGCCGGTGGAAGTATGTTTGCGTATTTTGGCGTCAATGTCTGTGTATTTGCCTTCGCATAACGAAGTTATTTTTACAGAACCGCTGGCGTCAACGTTGCCTGTATAGGCAGTCTGGGGAGTTCCTTCCCTTGAGTAATTAACGATTACCTCCTTGCCGGGGCGCAGGCCATGAAGCACAAGTCCTCCATCGCACATGCCACATTGAGATGGTTGAAGCGCATCTACGGAAATTATCTTCGGAACCTCTTTCTTACCTAAGAAGAAACGAAGGCCCACGTTAAGTCCATAGGAATAGTTCTCGGTATGAGATACAGAATTTGATACCGAGCTATAGTCCCCTGGCTTATTGGTGAGCATATAAGTATTGCTTCCGGAGTTGTTAAAAGGCTGATACAAATAGTATCCGCCAAAATTCAAAGCAACCATGTCTGAGAAAAAGTAATTAAACGAGGGCTGGAACAAAAAACCTACCGAGCCACTTGCATATGAAACTGTTCCTGTTGTGCTGTTAGGACTTACGCCCAAACCAACATTATAACCCTGGCTGCTTTTTGTATTGAAATAACTCTGCACATTGCCCTCCGGGTTGTTTTTCGAATACTGGGCTTTGGTAATCAGGAAGTCACTGCCTGCAGGCGTTGGTGAATTATCATATACCGAAGTCACGCTGCCATCGCCGTTGTTGTTGATTTTGTAAATAGCTTCATAATCAAAGGAGGCATTTGTTTTATACTCATTTTTCATCTGCAGGTTAAATAGCAATCCTGCATCTCCTGTAAAACCCCAATGTTTAGAAACACGTTTTTTGTATTTCAACAGGAGCGGAATATTGAAATTGTCAATTTTAATCCGCTCATCAATCTGGTTTGCTGATACAACCTGGCGGAAGATGTTTCCATTGGCGTCAGTTGACTGGTACTCTGCATGAAAATTATTCAGTGTCAGATCTCCCCATTCTCTCAGGTACATAATACCTGTACCTATACCCCAATGGCGGTTTTTTCCAAAGAAAAAACCAATTTGGGCGTCACCGCCAACAGCCATTCCATTCTTAAAATCAGGGGTCCCGGTATTCATGTTAACCCCGTTCAGATAGTTAGCCGTCGTATTAGTATTCATGTGCTGGATATATCCGCCTCCGAGGAAGTTTAAGTCCAAAACCCATCTTGATAAATCCGCATCGGTAGCATAGTTCTTTACCGGCGGCGTTTGTGCGAAGGTTGATAATGCTCCAAAAGCTGCTATCAACAAGAAAATTGTTTTTTTCATTTTTTATAGATTTTAATGTTGAAAATTTAGTTTTTAATAAATCTTGCTGAAGATATTTTTACACCATCGCGATAACAAATGACGAGGTAGATTCCATTAGGATACTGCGAAACGTCAAGCTGTGCTGAATTGTCTGTTACCGTTGCTGTGTATAGCTTTTGGCCAAGCATGTTCAATACTTCCACCTGCATATTTCCTGGGTCAGTGGTATTTATTTCTACACTGATGACATCCTTTGCGGGGTTAGGGTAAACCTTAACCTCGGTTATACTGGTTTTCAATGCTGCGCCGGAAGGTTTGTTATAATAGGCCTTTTGTATGCAGCCATTGTGGGTAATCTTAACCCAATAGTTCTTATTTGTCACGTCCGGATTGTTAATGAGATAGTCCTGGTTCATCTCGCCCTGAATTATTGATGGCGCCAATGTAGCTGCATCATCATAACCCCATTGGTAAGCTTCTTCATTATTTTGAAGGCAAACAAATGATTTAGTGAAATAAACCACCTGTGGAGGTACATCTGCTTTTTGAGTGCCTACATTTACTGTAAATGATGTGCCATTTATTGAACAGCCAGTATTCATCACTGTTGAAGTAAGTGTTATCGCTGCGTTACCCGGATTTTTGAAATTTACCAGGGCATATTGTCCAGTACTACCTGTGGCTGATATCTTTGCATTAACCGCGCTCCAGATATACTTTACACCTGAAGGTGGTAATGTGGCAGCTCCGAAATTCTGAAAAAATACGCTGTCACAAACCGAATTGGGAGAGGTTAAGGCGATGACCGGCGCTGCTGGAAGCTGATTTACAGTAATTGTTTTTGTTGCTGTAGCTATGCCGCACATATTGGTAACTGTATAAATAATTGTGCTGGTGCCTGCTGTAACTCCGGTAACAACTCCCCCGGTAACTGTTGCTATAGCATTGCTGCTGCTCCATACGCCACCGGTTACAACATCTGTTAATGTAATGGTTGAACCCACACATACACCTGATGCGCTGCCGGTTATACTGCCTGCATTTGGCAAAGGATTTACTGTGATAATTTTTGTTGCTGTAGCTGTGCCGCATACATTAGTAACTGAATACATTATTGTATCCACACCAGCTGTAACTCCTGAAACATTACCACCGGAAACTGTTGCTGTCGCATTACTGCTGCTCCATACTCCGCCGGTTGCAACATCTGCTAATGTGATGGTGGCATTAACACACACACTTGATGCACCTGTTATATTACCTGCATTTGGTAATGGATTTACTGTGATTACTTTTGTAGCAGGTATTGTTCCACAAACGTTGGTAACTGTATAGATGATGGTATCTGTACCTGCTGTAACACCAGTAACAACACCTGTTGAACCAACGGTAGCTGTTGCATTGCTGCTGCTCCATACTCCGCCGACTGCAATATCCGTTAATGTGATAGTTGCATTAACACATACACTTGCTGCCCCTGTTATAGTACCGGCATTTGGCAAAGGATTTACTGTGATGATTTTCTTGGCTATATCTGTACCGCATACATTAGTAACTGAATACATTATTGTATCCACACCAGCTGTAACTCCTGAAACATTACCACCGGAAACTGTTGCTGTCGCATTACTGCTGCTCCATACTCCGCCGGTTGCAACATCTGCTAATGTGATGGTTGCATTAACACACACACTTGATGCACCTGTTATATTACCTGCATCCGGTAATGGATTTACTGTTATTACTTTTGTAGCAGGTATTGTTCCGCAAACGTTGGTAACTGTATAGATGATGGTGTCTGTACCTGCTGTAACACCGGTAACAACACCTGTTGAACCAACGGTAGCTGTTGCATTGCTGCTGCTCCATACTCCGCCAGCTGCAATATCCGTTAATGTGATAGTTGCATTAACACATACACTTGCTGCCCCTGTTATTGTACCTGCATACGGTAATGGATTTATTGTAATCGTGGTTGTTGCTGCTGTTGTTCCGCATCCATTAGTAACTCTGTATATAATGGTATCTATGCCTGCGGTAACTCCGGTAACCACGCCTGTTGGACTCACAGAAGCCGTAGCATTGCTGCTTCCCCAAACACCGCCGGGTACGTTATCTGATAATGTGATTGCAGAACCAACGCAAACACTTGCAGCTCCTGTTATACTGCCTGCATTTGGTAAACCATTTACAGTAACAGTGTGTATCGCAGTTGCCGTACCACAGATATTAGTGACTGTATAAATAATTGTATCAATACCGGTTGAAACTCCCGTAACATAGCCAAATAGTACCCTGGCATGAGCGTTGCTGCTGCTCCATCCACCGCCTGAAGCCGTCTCAGAAAGTGAAATTGCAGAACCAACACATACAAATGCAGGTCCGCTTATGATGCCTGCATCCGGGCCTACTTTTATATTTACGGCTTTTGATGATGTGCCACATGCATTTGTTACTGTATAGATAATTGTGGCCTGACCACCGGTAACTCCCGTAACGATACCGGAACCGCTGCCCACTGTCGCCTGCGATGTATTGCTGCTGCTCCATATACCACCTGCTGTTGCGTCTGATAATGTAATAGAAGAGCCAATACATACCGTTGTTGGACCTGTTATAACGCCCATACCCGGGCCTACTGTAATATATTTAGTAGCGGTGCAACCGCCTGATAAGTTATAAGAAATAAGCGGCGAGCCAGAAGATACTCCGGTAACAATGCCGGAACCTGATCCTACTGTTGCCTGCGTAGTATTATTGCTGCTCCATACGCCACCTGTGGGAGTACCTGTTAAAGTTATTGAACCACCAGTACAAACATTGGATGGCCCTGTTATTACCGATGACCCTGAATTAACCCTGAAGGTATCAGTAGCAATACAACCAGCAGGGGTTGTATATTGAATATCAGTATTACCTGGTGTTAACCCGGTAACCATGCCTGAAACAGAATCAATTGTTGCAACAGCAGTATCGCTGCTTATCCATCTGCCCCCGGTTGTAGAGTCGCTCAAAACTGTTGTGCCACCTGCGCAAACATTTTTTGTTCCACTTATTAGTGGAGCACTACATGCAGAAGGAGTGATGTCAACATAACTGCCATTAATAGCAATAGCGCCGTTAATAGTAAGTGCTCTTCCGTTAAGAGTGTCATTTGTTTCTAAGGAGATAGCGCCTGCAACAACCATTGTTCCGTTGAAAACAGAATTAGAATATATATCCACTGCTCCGTCAATCTTCCAATACACATTTTTTGCCTGCGCTCCGTTGAGCAATATAATTTTAGAAAAAGTGCTGGTTGTAAAAGAACCATTTATCTTGATAACAAATACAGCGTTGGCATCACCCTCTGCATTGAGGTAGAGATTGCCGGTTAATTGTGTTATGCCGGTTACCTGGTATGAATGAGGCGTAAGTACCAGGCCATGTCCAAAATCCGGAGGATCCAGTAACAGAATATCAGCAGGCATCGCAACGAGATAATTATAAACATTAGTGAGATCACCTGCAGCCGCTGCCGTAGAAGGATCCATAGCGTGAATAGTACCGGTTACATTTAAAGGATTAAAGCCGGTAGGCGTAGTGGAATTTGCTCCAACATCGCCAATAACATAGGTCACCGGAGTGCTGGTAACAGCGCCTATGCTGGAAAATACACCATATGCTCCTGTAGAAGCAAGCGCTGGTGCCGGAGGACCTGTTAGTAAAGGGCTTCCGCAACCTATAGGAGTATATGCAACTAACTGACTTACTAAAATAGCAGCATTAAGCGCCAGCGCTCTTCCTTCCAGTGTATCAAGTGTGCTGGTCATGTCAATTTGGCCATTGGCAACAATAGTTCCTCTTAATGTAGTTCCCGTAGCCACATTTACAGCGCCACCAACTTGCCAGAACACATTACATGCCAGGGCACCGTTGATCAATTTGATCTTAGATAGTGGATTTGTAGAAAGAACTCCACCAATTTGAAAAATAAATACCGCGTTTGGATCTCCCGCTGCATCTAAAATAAGGTCCGATGTTAATGTTGCTGCCCCCACTGCTTTATACACGCCGGCGCCAAGGGTATTACCTAGTCCAAACGGACTGGCCAAAGGGCCGGTAGGTATTGCAGTACTCAATTCAGTATAAAGATTGATCACATCAGGTGTACAAAGCCCGGTTGCAACATCAAATTGGTGCATCACACCGTCAACATTACCGAAGCCGGTAACACTGCCCGCAAGGTTCGAGCCTACATCTCCTGTAAGGTGTGTAAGATACTTGGTCCCCGAGCAGGTCATTGCTCCATTAGTTGTGAAGAGGACAAAATTTGCTGCCGCACCAAGGGTTGGCCTCTGTCCGTAGTTCACATTTGGCATTAAAAACAGAATGGCCGCTGTTAATGCATTTAGTAGTTTTTGTTTCATTTTTAATTTATTTTAGTTTTGTAAAGAATGTATTTTATAATAAGGGAAGATGGTACAAGTTGAGGGAGGAGATGAATGTTAACAATGATAAATGTCAAGGCGGAGCTTGTTTTTCATCAGATGTTGTATGATCTTCACCAGCCCTTATCCTGATATCCGTTTGCGGTACCTGGAATAAAATGTGCAGTGATTGGTGATTTTCATGTTTTTTATTTTAATTGTGAATGATTTTCCACAAGAAGCAAAGGTAGAAACCCCGGTTAACGTGGCTGTTACACAACTATTGTTAATAGTTACATCATTCACACTTTTCTGTTTGGTGTGAAAATTAAAAAAAAAGAGCGTTGCTGGATAAGCAACACTCTTCCGGTATCCTGAATTTGATCCAGTATTTTTTTGGTTTTGTCTTTTTTCTTTTGATTAAAAATTACATCCTGTCCATATACCAACTCAGTTCCTTTTCCATTTTTTTGTAACGGAAAATTGTTGAGATGATTTTTTGTAAGCGAATGAATGCCGTTTCACTTTTCACTACATAATCAAATGCCCTGTGATGCATACAATTTATAGCCACATCAATTTTATCCTGTGAGGATAACATCACAACAGGAATATCAGGATTGTAAGCTTTAATTTTATCCAATGTTTCCATTCCGTTCATTGCATTTTTGACAATGCCATCAAGATGATAATCAAGAATGATCACGTCAGGGTTGTGGGATAAATTACTCATACAAAGTTCTCCGGTTGCATAAGTTTCAATATCAAAATCTGCATTCTCCAGGAATTCAATTTCCAGTAATTTTAAAAACAATGCGTCGTCATCAATCAGGAAAAGCTTTATTTTTTCGTTGTTCATTAGTTAGTATTTTTAATAGTGTTAAATTCTTCTTGCAATTCTATGCAGGCCTGTTCGCAAATGTTCCCAAGCTGCAGAACTAAGTCTGGTATTCCTTCACTCTCCCGCTGCGTTCTGGCATATTCCAGAACCTTTTTTGCCATGTTTTCAAAGTCTGCATTGATTCCCATTATTGAAAATGAGGGAATCATTTTATGAATGGCAGCATACAATGAATTCCAGTCTTCATCTAGGAGGCTTTTCTTCATCGCGCTTATCAATGGTGGGGTTTGTTCCAGGTAGAGTGAAATCATTTCCATCATTAACTGACGATTGGATTTTGTACGGCGGATTAAATATTCAAGATCGATACATCTCAGCTTTTTACTTATAGTTACACTATTTGCATCATATCGGGTAATTGCCGGTTTCTTTACCAGGCTGATAATTTTATTGTACAATAATTTTTCGTCAACTGGTTTTGCTATGTAATCATTCATCCCGACAGCCTTGCATTTTGCTAAATCAACGGTTGTTACATCCGCTGTTAATGCGATAATGGGGATTTTTGAATTCATTTTGTCACGGATGTAATCCGTAGCTTCAAACCCGTTCATTTCCGGCATCTGCAGATCCATCAATATAATATCATAAGATTTACTTTGCAGTTTCTCTATGGCTATTTTCCCATTGGCCGCAATATCCCTATCAAATCCGAAATCGTCAAGGATAGTTTTCATTAGTAATTGGTTAAGTGCAATATCTTCTACTACCAATACTTTAATGTTCTTTATTTCAGTATCCAGTTCAAATAGTCCTGCATCAAACTCAGCCGATGCTCCCGTTTTTAGATAGCTTAAAGTAAAACTAAAAATGGATCCCTCATTTATTTTGCTTTTTACAATGATAGTGCCACCTTGAGATTCCACTAATTGTTTTACTATTGCAAGCCCTAAGCCGGTTCCGCCATACAGCCTTGAGGTGTCGCTGGATGCCTGCTGGAAGTTTTCAAAAATATTTCCGATTTTTTTTTCAGATATTCCAATCCCGGTATCGGTAATTGAAAATTCAATGGTTACTTTATGTTCATCTTCATGCTGCAAACGGACATCTACTGTAATTGTTCCATTTGTTGTAAATTTTACGGCATTACTCACCAGATTTAATATAATCTGGTTCAAACGCACGGGGTCACCAACCAATACTCCGGGAATTTTGTCATCATAGTTTTTAACTAACACTAAATTCTTTTCCTGGATTTTTGTATCAAACAAATGAAGCATGGCGGATATTGATAAATCCATTTTAAACGGAATTTGCTCAAATGTCATTTTGCCCGCATCTACTTTTGCCAAATCAAGTATGTCATTAATAAGTACGATCAATGCGTCGCCGCTTATCTTTATCGCTGTTAAATATTCTCTTTGTTTTACTGACAGATCTGTTTTCATTACCACCTTTGTAAATCCGATGATCGCATTCATAGGCGTTCGGATTTCATGGCTCATGTTCGATAGAAACTGCTGTTTTGCTTTCACCGCATCTTCCGCAATTTGTGTCGCTTTTTCTGCTTTGCCTTTTGCTTCTTCCGCAATTCCGGTAGCTAATTCAGCGAAAACTATCGCCTCTGTCAGTTCCTGTTCAATTCTTTTCCGGCCAGTAATGTCTGTCCTTATAGCTACATACTGGTAAGGCTTGCCTTGTTCATTCACAAAAGGAACAATTGTAGTATCTACCCAATAAGTAGTTCCATCCTTTGCTTTGTTTTTTATGTCGCCGCTCCATATTTTTCCGTTGGCTATGGTTGTCCATAAATCACGGATAAACTCTTTCGGATGGAACCCGGAATTAACGATGCGATGGTCCTGCCCTATTAATTCCTCCCTGGTATATTTTGAAATAGCGCAGAAGTTGTCATTCACATAGTTGATAATCCCTTTCTGGTCCGTAATGGCAACTATGGAAGATTCATCAAGTGCTAATTTATAATCCGAAATTTCTTTTATACTTTTCTCTAAATTCTCTTCTATCCTTTTTTGTTCCGTAATATCTCTTGCCACTACAACTACCCCAAGCACATTTCCCTGCTCATCTTTATAAACAGAACCATTAAACAGGACTTCAGTAAGCTTGCCATCCATTATAGTTAACGGATAATTTGCTACAAATCCATGTGCAAAAACCTGTTGATAAACCTCCCGTGCTTTATCTGGATCAGTGAAGTAGTCAAAAAAATCAGTGCCGATTAAAAGCTCCCGTGGTACCCCTGTTATGTTTACAGAAGCATTATTCATATCCGTTATTTTTCCATCCGGACTAATGGTAAACAGTGGGTCAAGGCTGGCTTCTATCAGGCTTCTGGCATATTGTGAAGCTAATTTTGTGGCGTAGTTAAATGCTTCTGATTCTTTATTCGCAATTTCCAGCTTTTCCTTCTCTTTGTTTTGAAATTCAAGTTCTTTGTCGGCAATGACTAACTCTGCGGCGCGTTTTTCTTTCTCGCTGGTTTGAAAAATAAGTTCTTTGTTGGCTATCAACAACTCTGCGGCGCGTTTTTCTTTCTCATTGTTTTGAAAGGCAAGTTCTTTATTGGCAATGAATAACTCTTCAGCCCTTTTTTCTTTTTCATCACTTTGAAAAGCAAGCTCTTTATTGGCTATGAATAACTCATTTGCCCTTTTTTCTTTTTCATCGTTTTGAAAAGCAAGTTCTATGTTCGCAATGAACAACTCATCTGCCCTTTTTTCTTTTTCATCGTTTTGAAAAGCAAGTTCTTTGTTGGCGATGACTAATTCTGCTGCCCTTTTTTCTTTCTCGTCGTTTTGAAAAGCACGTTCTTTATCCGCTGATAATAATTCCCTTGCTACAAACACAACGCCTGATACATTTCCTTTCTCATCCTTAAAAACAGAACCGTTAAATAGCAAATCTGTCAGCTTGCCATCCAATATGGTCAGCTGAAAATTTTTAATAAAGCCCTTTTCAAATACTTCCTTACATACTTCACGTGCATTTTGTGGTTCGGTAAAATAAATACCAAAATCTGTACCCGTTAGTTTTTCGCGTGTCATATCGGTAATGCCCGCAAATGCGTCATTCATATCCGTTATCTTGCCGTCGGTATTGATGGTAACCAAAGGATCGAGGCTCGCTTCAATTAAACTGCTGGCATATTGTGGTTCATGCGTCCTTGTTCTTTCCATTAAATTTCATTTTTTTACTCCTTAGTAAAAATTATTCTCTTTTTTAAAGCCTTTTTAATTGCCTATTTCCTCAATAGGGTTTCGTCTTTTATCCTTCAATTGTTTAAAATGGGAAGGTGTGAGCCCTGTAATTTTTTTGAATTGATTGCATAAATGGGCTACACTGCTGTAATTCATTTTCCAGGCGATCTCTGTAATGTTTAGTTCATCATAAATGATCAGTTCTTTTATCCGCTCAATTTTATGGGAGATAAGAAATTGCTCTATAGTGGTTCCCTGTACTTCTGAAAATAAATTTGACAGGTAAGTATAATCGTGATTTAATTTTTCGCTTAAAAAATTGGAGAACTTCATTTTCATTTCTCCATCTGAATGATGGACCATTTCAATAATTATAATTTTAATTTTTTCAATCAAAATAGCTCTCTTGTCGTCCATTAATTCCAGCCCGGAACTTAATAACCCGATTTTCAGTTGCTCCTTCTGCTCCGCAGTGATGTTTTCCATTATCTCAACTTCTCCTAATTCTACAACTATGAAATGTAATCCAAGTTTTTTTAACTCTTCTTTCACCGCCATTTTACAGCGGGTGCTCACCATATATTTGATATGTATTTTCAAATAAAATATTTTTATAATCAGTTATTACCAAAGTTGGGGCTTTTTAACTTGTGAAGTCTTACAGATCTTTAGAAATAAGTTACACAATTCACAGATGTTCTTTTTGGAGATATTGTTTTTCCGGCAATAAAAAATTAACGCTGTAGGTTACGATGCGCTATTTATTATCATTTCAAATCATTACCTGGTTCAACTGCTCATTTCCCTGAGTTGGAGCCATTTATGAAATGGATATTTTTCCTTTGATGGCGTTGATGTTGTAGCATCCCGGTTTGAAGTTGCTTTTTCAACACTGTTGCTCCTCTTTGCTTTGTCTCTCTAAGCCTCGGGTTGTTGCATATTGCTGTAGTCAAACCATTGGTAACCGAGCAGGGTAATATTTTTTTTCCATGGCTGGGGATCGGCATTATACCTGGCTAAATAGGTATGAAATGCTTCCGCCTCGTTATGGCTGTTTAGCCACGGGCCGGAAAAATCTGGTTCGGAAGAAAATATGATGATGATGTTAACAAGGCCGTTTTGAGCGTAAAAATGTAGCCTTTCCTTAGTATAATCGTAGGCGGTTGCGGGGTCGGCAACATATGCATGAATAAGTACCCTGTTGATGTATGGCATCATACCTTTAGCTTGTGCCGCATCAGGCCATCCAACATACGTTTCACAAACACAGCCATCTTTTTGCGCTAATTCGTGTATATTCAGCAGTTGAAATTTAAAAAAGCTGTAAGCTCCGTCTGGGTTGCAATCAAATTCGCAGTCCTTCAGATAATCATCGCAATAATAGTCGTCTATCTGGGTCTGGTTCCAGAATTCAAATTCCACATTATAGACATCCAGCTTCTCATCTGCATTATTACGTACGTGGTTATAATTGCTGATGATATTAATAAAGAAATCAGCGTTTTCAGCAATTCCCGCTACATGCTGAATACCGTATGTCGTTTTTGCTTTACGGATAAAATCAGCCATTGATTGGGTAGTATCCGGAGTAATATCGTCTTTATGCAGTATTTTCTGAATGTCGTAAAGCGACAGCGTGGTGAAACTATTGTTTTTGGCATAACTCAGCAAATTGTTTTCGGCTTCGTCATTGCCAAGTATTTCAACCAGTTTATCTACATAAAGCCCTTTATAGTTCACAGACATAACTAAAATTATTTTACAAAAGTAATTAATTTATAAGGGGATAAACAACATCATTCTGATTGAGTGTATGACAAATTGCACTTGATAAAATTATTTATTAGTTGCCCCGTCCTTTAGGTCGGGGACAGAAAATAATTTGAGCTGGCTTTAGCCAAAATTACACGATACGATGTCTTCTGCACGAGTATTTTGGCTAAAGCCATCCTTGCTTTTATCCAATCCCCGACCTAAAGGACGGGGCAATTAATTGAAGAGTGCAATTTTATCATACACAATTCTGATTTTTAGATCGGTCGGATAGATAAATGACGCTTTATAGATATAAGTCTTAATTGGCCCGCCTTAATGTTGCTGGCATGGTTCTATTGCTATTCCTGCAAACCGTATATTATGAGAGGAATAATTCGCGATCAGGTATCGCATAAATTCATTGAAGGGCCAATGCAATTTCCAGAAGCGAATAACAGTTTTGAAGGAGGAAATGATGAAAAGGCTGCACATCATGCCGATTTAACTCAAGGCTATGATGTGCCATACGAAAACGCAAAGGTTACGGATACGTTTGAGGGATCTGGTTTCGGGAATGACAGATATGACTAGTGTCGAAAAATCTGCAGTATATCGGATTTAAATATTAGTAATTCCACTTAAAACGTCAAAAATCTGTACTACTATATACCTTTGCGAACTTAAAAACGTTAATTGGAAACAGCGCCTTTGCGGCTTTGCGAGAAATTCTTTTTGTGCCGTAATTTGATATGCAATTGGAATAATAGACGGTCAGCAATTCATGTACTTCCAGTTGCGGCTCTTGCCTTCTGCTATCCATTCCAACGCCTGTGCCATGCGCTTGTCGCGGGTAGCTTCAGTTTTGGCTTCATCAAACCACTGAATGTATTCTTTTTTATGCGAGTAGCTGAAGTCGTTGAATACATCCTTTGCTTTTTTGTTTTTGTTGAGTTCCTTAGTGAAGTAAGCTGGTATGACGAGCTCTTTTTTTTCGTTTTCTGTAGGCTTTGAGCGCGGTGGCAGTTTTACGCCTTCATCATTTAGTTTCATGGCTGCCTTTATGTATTTTTTCATCACTGCATCCTTAGGCAGGTCATTGAGACTTTCTATTTTTCCGAGGTGGCCCATGCCTTCCCTGTCTTTTATGGATAGTACTTTGTCTGCATCCAGTATGAGGGCTGCTTTCCAGAAACTAAAGGCGCAATGCTGCTTAAATGCCGCCATGCTGCATAAGATCGCGCCCTTGTACATAAAGTGCGGGAAGCTCCATTTCCATGTTTCTTCCACATCGGGGCACGCAGCGTGAATGGTTTCACGAAGGTGGGTGAGTATTGGCTTTGCGAAATCCTGTGCTTTGTCTATGTATGCGTCCGTGCGCGCGTCTTTTTTCCCCATGAAGTTGAAAAGTTGAGAAGTTGAGAAGTTGAGAAGCAAAAAGTTTTTGGACAATTCATAAACTTTCCTCTAACTAAAAGCTACCACCGCCACCAACAATTTCAACGAAAAGAAAAAGTTTTCTATTGCTCACATCTAATACAGTAAGCTCATAATCCCATCTGTGTTTTTTTGAAATAAGTTTTAACTTATAATAGCCTTTGTCCAAAGGGCTCAACGAGGAAGGGTTATAACCATTTTCTTTTATTGGAAGGCTATTATAAGGCTTATTCAAACATTGTTTTTCTAACGTGAAAACTTGTTCCTGGGTTAAATCAAATTCTATCATTCTCGAGCCGTCTCCATTAGCATTTCTCCAGTCTTGATTAAATTCTACACATTGTCCAATGTCTTGAGGAAGATTTAATTCACTTTGTTTTTCGGCATATTCTAAAGGTGATGAATTGAGCCAGACGTTTCTTCTATGGTTAATAAAAATAAAATCAATCAATATTGAAACCAATATTATAGCAACAATAACCAAGAAGACTTTTTTTCGCTTCATTAAATTAGAATCTTTAGCTTTTTAGTCGTTATTCATAATATAACGCCCTCGCTGTTTACGTTTTCATAGAAAGGGGTTACTTTATGTTCTTTATGCCAGAATTTTTTTGAATAAACCATTGGGCTGATTAAAATACCGGTATCAAATTGAATATCGTATAAAGGATAAGTGATTTTTATTTTATCGTTCCGGGTAACTTTTTCTTTATCAATCAGTATCAATAGATCAATATCTGATTCTTCATTATAATCGCCGCGGGCATAGGAACCATATAAAATGAGGGTAGCGTGAGGGTCTGTAGCCTTCACGGAGTCTTTGATTAATTGGAGTATGTGATTTTTGTCTGTCACAAAGCAAATTTACAATTTAAATCAAAAAAATTTTAAAATGGTATAGTGGGGCTATTTATTCACAATAATCACCTTGTCACCTTTCGCTGTCATCCTGCCTATCGGTTGAGTGAAATTATGCAGACCATGGCTTTCAAATAATTTTATCACCTCTTCTTTTCCTTCAGGGCTTACCGCTATCAGCAGTCCGCCATTTGTCTGGGGGTCGGGAATAAGATTGAATGCTTCCGTCACATTTACGCCTTCACCGAAAGTTATTTTATTGCCGTACCCATTCCAGTTCCGGAAGGTGCCACCCGGTATATTTGACTGCGCAAGGTATTCCTTCACGCCTTCTATAACAGGTATTTGTGAATAATTGAGTTCTGCAGTTAACCCGCTGCCCTCGGCCATTTCGGTCAGGTGGCCGCCAAGGCCGAAGCCGGTTACATCGGTCATGGCATTTACGCCGGGGATCTTGCCCAGCAATTCTCCAATCTTATTTATTTGTGTCAGTTGCTTTACCAGTATTGCATGGTGATCTTCTTTCAGTACGCCTCTTTTCTGCGCCGTTGAGAGGATGCCTACGCCAATGGGCTTGGTAATAAAAAGCAAGTCGCCTTCTTTGGCTGTATTATTCCTTTTCAGGTTTGCAATATCACAGAGGCCACTGACAGCGAGCCCGAAAATGGGTTCTGCAGTATCTATACTATGGCCGCCAGCAAGCGGTATCCCCACTTCATTACAAACAGATCTCGCACCTTCCAAAACCCGCTGTGCCAGTGTAGCAGGGAGTTTGTCCACCGGCCAGCCAAGGATAGCGATTGCCATAATTGGTTTCCCGCCCATGGCATATACATCGCTGATTGCATTGGCGGAGGCTATCCGTCCGAAATCGAATGCATCGTCCACGATCGGCATAAAGAAATCGGTAGTGGATATGAGCGCGGTGCCATTCCCAAGGTCATAAGCTGCCGCATCATCATTGGAACTATTGCCAACCAAAAGATTACTGTTAAGCGGCTGCGGCGCATCTGTTTTCAATATCTCCTGGAGCACGGCAGGTGAAATCTTGCATCCGCAACCGGCGCCATGGGAGTATTGTGTCAGTTTAAATTCCTGTATCTGTGATTCCATTTCCTGGATGTTTTTTAAGCAAAAGTTTTTTACAATTTATTTCCGCATCCACCTGCTCACATGGTATGGTGAACAGCTGCGTATCTATATGCTCCCGCTCATGAAGGCTTTTGGCATAGTACTTATCGTAGTAATTAAGCAATATCCGGAAACATTCTTTATAGTTGTCTTCGAGCAGGTGACTGACCGCATTTTTTGTATGCTGTCCGCCAAGTCTTTTTTGTATCCGCATGACAGCGCTCACCAATTCGTCCTTTTTGTATTTTCCGTATTCCGCTGAAATATAATTGAGCCGGTCTTCAAAAGGCACGTCCAGAAAATATACCGGGGCCTGCCGCATTGTTTTCCATAACGCACCAGGTAAATTAACCAGCCCGATGCGCTGGCTCTCATCTTCCAGCCAGATGACGTCATGGGCGGGCAGGGCATCTGAAACAGTATGAAGTTTCATGGCGAGCTTATTATCAAACATTTCCTGGGAGTCCTGTTTTTCTTCCCCGAGCGCTCCGAATGCGGATCCCTTATGCCGTGCAATTCCTTCAAGGTCTATGATGGAACAATGTTCTTTCGCCAGATCTTTCAGAACCTGGGTTTTTCCGGAGCCTGTATAGCCGCCTATGATGCTGAAAGGATAAGATTGTTCAAATTGCTGAAGCGCCCAGTTGCGAAATGCCTTATAGCCGCCGTTAAGCGTATATACTTTGAACCCATAGAGGTCGAGCAGCCAGGCAACACCTGCGCTGCGCATACCACCGCGCCAGCAATGGACCAGTAAGGTTTTGGGAATTGGGAATTGGGAATTGGGAATTGGGATTGGTTTGTTGTGATTCTTAATTATTCTTTCAGCTTCTTCTACCATCCTGCTCATTTTCGGGCCAAAATAATCAAGGCCGGTCTTTATCGCCTGTTCCCTTCCTTGTTGTTTATATAATGTGCCTACAACTTTTCTTTCTTCGTCTGAAAATAAGGGCAGATTGTATGCTCCGGGAATATGGGCATGAGCATATTCTCCCGGACTACGGACATCCAGAACAGGGTGCTGTTGCGCAAGGGCTAAGAATTCTTTAATATGGATTTTCTGAATCACAGCTGCAATGTAAAGTTTTCAAACGTTATAGTGGTCAGCTATATGCTTATTCGTTATGTGTACTGCTAAAAAAATATTTTCAAATTGTGGCCATGAAATGTTAGTGGATTTCAAAAATATCCTTTAAGTTTGATGATTAAGTTAACTGATAGTTAATAACAATGCATTCGTTTTTAACTTATTGTACCATATATTGTATTTAATATTTCTATTGTTAACTAATAAATAACAATAAATAAACTCCAGGAACCTGGCACTTATTATGTAGAAACGAATTGATTCACCTTTAAAAATTCAATACATGATATTAATTATCTTTTTACTGTTGGTATTGTTTCTGATGTTGGTATTCCGCTTGGCTATGCATTTAGCCACGAAAAATTTCAATAATGGCATCACTGGCAGGAAAGCTGTCCGGAGATCTCATGATGCCTGGAACCGGAGCAGGAGCGTACGCAATTCATGAATCTGACCAAAGGATCTTTATCGGAATATTTTTACAGGGGATAGAGGGCGACAAAATTTCAAAGGTATATATCACTTTGCCGATATCCTTTAGACTTGAATAAACTAAAACAGTATTTGGTACTCTCAGCTTGCTTATGAAGGAAATAACTCTTTTTAGAGTGTTTGCTTTCCATCTGGCCGAGTAATCTGTAACATAGCCCTTGTGCACAGAGGACTCGTGTCTAAGCAATCTAACCGGTTTTTAATGGTAATATATTTCCCCACACAATTTTGTAACGGCCAAACCCTTTACCACACTACATTTCACCCATATTCGCCCTTCAAAATTGCGGGTATTTTGTCGTTCCCCTCATATTTGCCACATTTCTCACATTCGCACATTAACATTACTCTATTGAGCAATTACGCCATTGAGCAATTATCTTTGTACCATGTTTCCTACAGATACTGTACTAAAGCAAGCGCTTGAAACCATAAAACTGGAAGCCGATTCGGTATTAAAGCTTATGGATTATGTTGATGACTTATTTGTAAAAGCAGTGCGTACTTTACACGAGGCTAAAGGAAGGGTCGTAGTGTCTGGCATTGGCAAGAGTGCGGTTATAGCGCAGAAAATTGTTTCAACCTTCAATTCCACCGGTACGCCCGCTATCTTTATGCATGCCGCAGATGCCATACATGGCGACCTGGGAATGATACAACCCGGGGATGTGGTGATCATCATTTCAAAGAGTGGCAGCAGCCCGGAAATAAAAGTATTAGTACCGTTTATCAGGAACTTTGGTAATCCTGTTATTGCAATATGCGGTAATGAGGATTCTTACCTCGCTTTGAACTCGGATACATTCATAAATTGTACTGTTGATAAAGAAGCTTGCCCCAATAATCTGGCGCCTACCACCAGCACTACTGCGCAATTAGTTATGGGCGATGCACTGGCGGTATGCCTGCTGAGCCTGAAAGGTTTTACAGAAAAAGATTTTGCCCGCTATCATCCCGGAGGGGCGCTTGGCAAACGTCTTTATTTACGGGTATCCGATATGAGCGATATGAACGAGCAGCCGTCTGTGAAGCCGGATAGTTCATTGCGGGAGGTCATCTACGAAATATCCGGCAAGCGTCTCGGCGCAACAGCTGTATTGGATGATAAGGATGAACTGATAGGCATAATAACAGATGGCGACCTGCGCCGGATGCTGGAGAAAAATGAAAGCCCCGCTAACCTGAAAGCAGCGGATATACTATCCGTTAATCCAAAGTCAATTGATGGCGGCGAGCTTGCCACAGAGGCGCTGGCACTTATGCGTCGTTATGACATTACCCAACTGATTGTAACGAAGGATGGCAAGTATGCAGGTATGCTGCATCTGCACGACCTGGTAAGGGAAGGGATTATTTAATAACCTTCAGAATTACCGGGAAGAACGTGAGCCCGATGGATTTATGATAGGTTTTAGCGGGGACTAATCAATTGTTTGACACAAATCCCGAAGAGATATATTTTACCCGTTAAGTTAATGATATCGCTGTTTAGAGAATACAATATTATAAAAAATCATTCCAATGTCACAACCTAAAAAGGTAACTGCACTTGGCGGTATTTTCTTCAAGTGTGCCGATCCTGCAGCTATCCGGGACTGGTATGCCCAGCATCTTGGCTTTAATACTGACCAGTATGGTACTACTTTTGAATGGCGACATGCTGATGAACCAGATAAAAAAGGGTATAATGTATGGAGCACTTTCAGCAAGGATACTAAATACTTTGAGCCTTCGGGTAAGGAATTTATGATAAACCTTCGGGTAGAAAACTTAGAGTGGTTACTGGAAGAATTAAAAAAAGAAGGTATCAGCCAGGTGGGCGAAATGCAGGTATATGAATATGGTAAGTTTGCCCATATCATGGACCCGGAAGGAAACAAAATAGAATTATGGGAATCATTTGATAGTGAATATGAAAAAATGGTGGATAAGGTGACGAAGTAATTTGTTGGAATTGGGATTGATTTCTGATTGGTTCCGATAGCTATCAGCCTTTTTTTTGGAGCTGTTTATTTTAGTCATTTTAATTAAAGCAGATAGCATTGGCGAAAAAGCTGAATGTAAGTGATGCCAAACTCTCCTTAGTAATGAGTGGCAAGCAAAAACCAGATGCCTCTATGCTTAGATCAATACACCAGGAACCAGGCATTGACGGGAATGTTTTATTGAGTGTGATTTAAGAGCATGTCAGGAAATAACTTGTAATCTGCAAACTGTTACCTTTGCAGCATGGCATACAAATCGCTGCGTGCATTTATTGACGCATTGGAACAGGCGGGTGAACTTATAAGGATAAAAACCTTTGTGGACCCGGTATTGGAAATAGCTGAAATTACCGATAGAGTTTCAAAAACTGCCGACAGAAATAAAGCCCTGCTTTTTGAAAATACAGGGACTGATTTTCCATTGCTCATAAATTCAATGGGTAGCGAACGCCGCATGTGCATAGCATTGGGTGTAAAAGAACTTAATGATGTTACGAGGGATATCGAAGACCTTTTCAAAAAACTTTCCGCTCCCAAAAACGGGATACTTGAAAAACTGGCTATGCTGCCTCAGCTTGGCAAGTTTGCATCCTGGATGCCCAAAGTAATTAGCGGTCGAGGGACTTGCCAGGAAGTGATTATGGAAAAACCCGACCTCGGAAAACTGCCCATACTTAAATGCTGGCCCCAGGATGGCGGACGTTTTATTACCCTGCCTGCCATTCATACCAAAGACCCCAATACCGGCATCCGTAATATCGGCATGTACCGTATGCAGGTGTTTGAACCGGACATGACAGGTATGCACTGGCACAAACACAAGGTTTCCGCAAGGCATTTTAATGAATATAAAAAACTGGGTAAACGCATGCCTGTTGCAGTGGCTCTTGGCGGAGACCCGGTTTATACTTACTCCGCTACCGCTCCGCTGCCTGAAAATGTGGATGAATATATGCTGGCAGGTTTTTTGCGGAAAAAGAAGGTGGAGCTGGTGCGATGCATTACGCAGCCGGAAATAGAAGTACCTGCAGACGCTGATTTTATAATAGAAGGATATGTGGACCCCGGTGAAGAACTGGTATGGGAAGGCCCCTTTGGCGATCATACCGGCTATTACTCCCTGCCTGACTGGTACCCAAGATTTCATGTTACCGCTATTACTCACAAAAAGGATGCAGTGTATCCGGCAACTATTGTGGGCATACCCCCGCAGGAAGACGCATGGTTGGGAAAGGCTACGGAACGTATATTCCTGACGCCTATAAAAATGACTATGGTACCTGAAATTACGGATATGAATATGCCGGTAGAGGGCGTATTTCATAATCTCGTTATCACAACCATAAATAAGGAATACGCAGGGCAGGGGCAAAAGGTAATGAATGCCATGTGGGGGGCGGGGCAAATGATGTTCAATAAAATACTCGTATTGTCGGATGGCATAAAAGAGAGTGGTATAAAAATTGACGATTATGGAGCGCTCGCGCGTTATGTGTTTAATAATGTGAATCCCGTTACCGATATTTACTTCAGCCAGGGGGTTATGGATGTGCTGGACCATAGCTGTTCCAAATTGGGTTTTGGAGGTAAAATGTGCATTGACGGCACTAAAAAACAGGAGGAAGAAATAACAACACCATTGCTGCCATTTAAAATTAATGCGGCTTTTTCATCTGATAAAATATTGTCTGTTTTCCCTGAAATAACGGGTATTAATGAAAAGCTTGCGCGGGAATGGGGCATACCTGTTTTGTTTGTAGCCATAAAAAAATATAGGCCTGATCATGTTGCACAATTGCATGAACAACTATGCCTGCAATCGGGTATGGAGGGTGTAAAATTGATATTGTATGTGGAACATACCGTAAAAGCAGATGATATTGCAGATGTGTTGTGGCGATTCTGTAACAACCTGGACCCTAAACGGGACCACTTTTATGGCGGGCTGCAAAAAAGTATTTTAGGACTTGACGGGACCCGTAAATCAAAAAAATTAGATGGCTTTGACAGGCCCTGGCCAAATATCATTGTTGCAGATGACGCAACAATAGCATCTGTTGATAAAAAATGGAGCGGCCTCGGGCTGGGTGAGTTAATTGCATCTCCATCTTTGCGGTATAAGGGGCAGATATATGGACCAGGCGCTTCTGTATCGGATGTTGTATAATAATAACCTCCGGATGCACGACAATACAAGTTATCCATTACATAAATATGATGTTACTGGATTGCGCTTCATATCATGCACCTATCTTACCCGGCATTACCACAGGTATCCCTTTTTCGGCTTTCATTTTAGCGAATCCGCCCAGGACGTTGCGAAGATTGTGGTAGCCATGCCGCTTTAGAATAGATGCGGCTATTACGGAGCGATAACCGCCACCGCAATGCACATAGAGATTGCTGGCGTCATCTACCATAGCTACATTAAGCGGATCTGATAAGGTATCAAGCGGAATATTGATAGCGCCTTTTACATGGGCTATATCAAACTCTGAAGGTTTGCGGACGTCTATTATTTCCATCAGATTGTCGAATGGAATATCCATGGCCATTTCATCAGGCTCTATGTCTATGATCAGGTCTATCGCCTCTCCTGCGTCGCGCCATGCTTCATAGCCTCCATTGAGGTAGCCCTGCACATTATCTATGCCTACGCGCGCCAGCCGGGTGATGGTTTCCCGTTCCTTACCCAGCTCTGTAACAAGAATCAATGACTGGTCGTAGGGAAGTAGGGTGCCGGCCCATTCTGCAAAACGCCCGTTAAGACCAATGGATATGGATTCAGGTACAAAACCCTGGGTAAAGATGGTTTCAGGCCGCGTATCTAATATCCAGGCGCCTTCTGTTATCTTATCTTTGAATTGTGCTGTTGTGAGCGGTTGTAATCCTTTTTCATATACATCATCAAGATTGCTGTAGCCTTCTTTATTGATGCGGGCATTGATTGGGAAATAGGAGGGAGGCGTATTTAAGCCTGTTGTTACGGCCTTAATAAATTCGTCCCTTGTCATGTCCTTCATGGCATAATTTGTAGCTTTCTGAGCGCCTATTGTACTGAAAGTTTCAGGACCCAGGTTTTTGCCGCAGGAGGAGCCGGGGCCATGCGCCGGATAAACTATAATGTTATCGTTCAATGGTTTTATTTTGTCATTAAGAGACTCATACATCATGCCTGCAAGATCTTCCTTGCTCAGATTACCACTGAACAAATCGGGGCGGCCAACATCGCCTATAAACAGGGTATCTCCTGTGAATATGCAATAGGGCGACCCAGCCTCGTCATGAAGCAGGTAGCAGGTGCTTTCCAGCGTATGGCCGGGAGTATGAATGGCTTTAATCTTCAGTTTCCCAACAGAAAACTCCTCGCCATCCTTTGCGATATGTACTTTGAAAGAGGCTTCTGCATCGGGTCCGTAAATAATAGGCGCTCCTGTTTTTTGAGAAAGTTCGATATGGCCACTAACAAAATCAGCATGGAAGTGTGTCTCAAAAATGTATTTGATCTTCACCCCTTTTTCTTCTGCCATCTTCAGATAAGTGTCCACATCGCGTAGCGGATCAATAACCGCAGCCTCGCCTTCACTTGCTATAAAATACGCTGCCTCGCTAAGGCAGTTTGTATATAATTGTTGTATTTCCATATTATTTAAGTCAAAAATCCGCCAAAGGCAGACAGGTTAAAAAATTAAAACCCAAAAGCTGCACTAAATAAATTATAAATTTCTTTCGATTTAGATACAAAGCTACAATTAATATGGATAAAAATGTCCTATAATGGGAGATTAACCACTTTTTTTTAACTTAATATACTAATCATTCCTCCTATTGAAAATAGATATGAAATAAATCAGTTGAGCAACGGATGCCAGTGCAGCAATGAGATAAGTTCTGGCAGCCCATTTAAGCGCATCTGCAGCTTTGTCATGTTCATAGCTATTTGTAAGGTGCGTCTTTTCCATCCATAGTAATGCCCTTGCACTGGCATCATACTCTACCGGCAATGTTATTACAGAGAATAAAGTGGATATGGCAAACAATGCGATGCCGATTAAAAGTATTGCCTGGTTGCCGCCTCCAAAGCCCATAAATCCAATGCCTGCTAATATTACCCACTGTGCCAGATTAGTACTCACCTGAACAATCGGGACCAGGTTACTTCTTAATTGCAGCATACTATATGCAGTAGCGTGCTGTACGGCATGGCCACATTCATGGGCTGCAACTGCGGCAGACGAAATACTCCGGCCATTATATACATCGGGGCTGAGATTAACCGTTTTATCAGCAGGGTTATAGTGATCGGACAGGAAGCCATCTGCCATACTGACTTTTACATCAAAAATGCCATTTTCCTTCAGCATCTTTTCAGCCACATCTTTACCACTTAAACCCAGTGAAAGGGGTATTTCCCCGTATTCCTTGAATTTACTTTTCAGTTGTCCGCTCACCAACATCCCGATTAAGAACAAAATACCGGTAAGCAAATAATAACCTAGCATATCAAGCTCCTTTTTTAGATTACTACTGCAAATCCTTTACCAAATTAAAAATGGCAGATATAAAAACAATAAAAATACTTTAATTTATAAATACATACCACTGCTTTGCAGGTTATGAAATACCGGGAACCTAACGGAACCCGCTAGCACCTTACTTTTTAAGAACTAAAGCACGAATGAGATCCGAATAAACAGGATTATAATTAGCAGGGTTTGTCACTATTTTCCAGACTTTACTTTTGTCAGGATTTTTATAATCATACCTCACCGGTCCGAGGGCTTTTAGATTATAAGCAGGTTTCATAGTTTCCATATTTTTAAATTTTTCAGAAAAGAAACCATAATTATACTTTCTGAAATTTATTGTATTGATAAAAGTAGAATCTACGTAATAGCATAAGGATTGCGCTTCCGCCGGATGCAGTAAGGTGATTATTAATAACAGCCCTAAATAGATTTTCATGCTTCAGGATTCTTTTTCTTTAAAGAATTACTGACCAGGAAAAGAATGCCAACAAGTACAAATGGTACAGTTATCATTAAGATAATTTCCAGGCTGATCCAAACGGAATGGTTCATATGATAATTCTTCCGAAAAATAACCGGGCTTAAAGCAAGGCCAATTATTATAAAAATGATCCCGCCCGCCTTTTCCCATTTCCAGGCAATAATAAGAATAGCAATTAAGACATAGGACGGAATCAGGTGGATGAAGAAACGGGCAAGCTGCTGCCATATTGTAAAACCTGGTTCAAAAGAATCTAATGCGAACATACTGATAAAAAGAATGGCCACGATACACAGTATCCTTGGTAACCAATGAAAGACTTTGAGAGAAGTTTTCATATTTATTAGTTTTTTGTTGTAATGGTAAGATGGATTTTTTTTGCAAAATGGGCTGCCAACAGCGTCAGCAGCCCATTTTGTAAAAGACAGACCTGATTATTTCTGATTTGTATTACTATGCGATATAATTGCAGGGTCGTTTCTCCTGTCATGGTGTTTGATATCTGCACCTATTCTGAGATTCTCAGGCAGACCAAGCTCTTTCGGAGCAAGGTATTTCCCTTTATCGGATGCTGCTTTCTCTACCTCCGGAACTATGCGATGGGCGTTTGCCCAGGCATCTTTTCTTACGCCTGTTATCTGCCAGCTTACTTCTACATTAGGTACGCTGGTCTTAATGGAGAATTTATTGCCAATTACTTTTTCACTGATAATAGCCTGGGCGAATGTTCCGATCACTGTAAGCTGGTAACGGAAATCTTTATTTAGCGCATCGAAATAATCCGGTAAGGTAACTGTTGCATTACCGCTTGCATCTGTTGTAATATTACCATTGTATATGTTCATCATATCTGGGCTTTCCACGAAGCTGTGGTACAGGTATTTATTGGCGGGGTCCAGCGGATGGTCAATTTCAAAAGTACCGCTGAGTTTACTCAAAGTGCCCTGTACGCGCATATTGCCATATGAATACACGCCATAGTTAGTAGTGCCGCCACTTGCTTCACCATATACACCATAGCAGTTTGTAGGAGCCCCAATATAATTATAGCCAAAACCGCCAACACCTATAGAATAGGCACCGGAGCCATAAGAATCTCCTTCCATACCTTCTACCTGTGTACCCGTAGCTGAGCTTTCTCCCAAACCTTGAACACCTATTGCATTTCCTGCGCCTTCAATACCAGTACCATTTATATCACTTACTGATCTGATAGTGGTAGATAACACACCTACTCTGTTAGCATCCGTTAACCCGGTGTACTCCATTCTTTCCGTACCGTATATTGTAGGCGCGCCTGATTGGTTGATATACAGCGCTATCGTATCAGAGGTAGCTTTCATTGCCACTAATCCATGATTGGTAGTACCGTAATTAATGCCAATACGATTACCAGATGCCGGATTTTGGTAAATTATTGAGTTGCCTATTGTAGTAGCGCTGGTAAATACAGGTAAATAATTGGTTGTCCCGGCCACACCTGTAGTGATCGCAGTGTTAGCGGCTGCGGTCACCCTGCCAAGGGCATCAACAGTGATAGTAGGCACTGCACTTGTAGTGCCATAAGTACCTGCAGTAACGCCTGAATTAGCCAAACCTAATGTACCGGTAGAGGTTATCGGTCCACCGGTCAATGGTGCAGTTGTGTTTATTGTCGTCACAGTTCCGCCGGAAGGAGTAGTTGGTGTCCAGGTGCTGGTGCCGGCATTCCACGTAAGTTCCTGGCCTGCTGTTGGCGCTGCAGCACTTATGTTCCTGCCCTGCATCTTAACCACGGATGCGGCACTGTTAGTACCGGTAACATCACCTCCCATTGCCAGCGATATAGTAGTATTTGCAGCACTTGTAACTCTTCCATTTGCATCTACTTTAATAGTAGGAACCTGCGTAGCCGTACCATAAATACCAGGAGTAACAGCAGTCGTCACCAGGGTTGGGTTGGGATAAAAGCCTGTTAGGTCACCACCGGCTGCGCCACCAGGTGTAGTACCGGTTATTACAGTATTCGAAGCGCCTGTAATTCTGCCCCATCCGTCAACTGAAATAGATGGCACCTGTGTTGCAGTTCCGTAAGTTCCGGCAGACACACCTGAAGTCGTCATGCTGATAGTACCCGTAGAAGTTATCGGGCCGCCGGCTAAGGGCGCTGCAGTATTTATTGAGGTCACTGTTCCTGAACCACCTACTGTAACGGGTGTATTGGTGATCCCGGTTACGCGTCCCTGCGGGTCGGTAGAAATTACAGGAATCATTGTAGCGGAACCGTAAGTGCCTGATGTACCGACGTTAGGCATACTAATGGTGCCCGAGGTTGTAATAGTTCCGCCCAAAAGTCCTGTACCTGCAGTTATTGAAGTCAAAGTTGCTGATGATGGATTAGTTGGCGTCCACATACTGGTGCCTGCATTCCATACTAATTCCTGGCCAGCCGATGGTGCAGTAGCGCTGATATTCTTACCCTGTAATTTAGTTACAACCGCCGTGCTGTTTGTTCCCGCCAAATCACCGCCCATAGGCAGTGAAATGGCAGTATTAGTTGCAGTGGTTACTCTGCCAAAGGCGTCTGTTGTAATTACCGGCACTTGCGAAGCTGAACCATATGTGCCGGGAGTGCCTGCATTTGCTAATCCAATAGTGCCTGATGTAGTGATTGGTCCTCCGGTTAATTGCCCGGCGGTAGTACCCACTGAAATTACAGAACCGGGACCGGCAGGGCCCGTTGGTCCGGTAATATTAAACTGGAGAACCCATGCGCCGCCAACTTTCTTGTAAACGTCGCCGTTGGAGCTGTTTACGTAAAAATCACCATCGTTACCTGTTCCAGCTAGTGGCGCGCCTGCAGCATCATACCATGTACTGCCATTCGCTCCGGCGGCTCCTGTAGCTCCTGTAGGTCCGGTAGCTCCAGTTGCACCGGTCAATCCCGTTGCACCTGTCGGCCCTGCCGGGCCGGTAGCACCTGTAGCACCTGTAGGGCCCGTTGGACCAGCAGGACCCGTTGGACCTGCATTTCCTGCTGCGGCAAACATTGCATAAGGAACGCTCAGCAGTTGGTTAGTACCTGCGGAAGTATAGTTTGTACCACCGGCAGGGTCTATTTCCACCTCTACATATTTTTTACCGGCGCCCCAGTTAATGCTGCTGAATGTACCTGTAACAACCGTTCCGGAACCAATACCAACATTGAACAATCCAAAAGAATTAGTAGTAGGGTTTTGTGTCTCCTGGTAAATTACTGTGCCTGTAGCATCCAGGTCATGTACGCTAAGCCGGAGACCTATAGCAGTATTGGCCATTGGATGGCCTGTAATATCTCTGGCTACGCCCTGGTAATTAAATGCCTGTGGCGCCTGCGCCATGGCGGTTATTCCTATAAACAGAAATAATGCGATTGAGAATACAATTCTTTTCATAACGGTGTTTTTAAAAAGTTTATTTAATTTTTTGAATTTTATAAGAAATATTTTCCGGTTGCGCATTACCGGTATTGACGGTTACTTCAAGCATATAGGTGGCACATGCCAGTGCAGATACATTTATCTGCTCCGTGGTTGCCCCCTCTTTTACATTTATTGTTTGCCTGCTGATTATTTTACCATTGAGGTCCATCAGCTTATAAAAAAGAGTACCTGCTGTTTGGGTTGAATATTGTAAATTAACCACTGTGCTTGCAGGGTTTGGGAATACCTTCAACTGCCTCGCTATCGGAGAATAGTTGGGGACCCCAACTGAAATATCAGATTGCTGGAGTACGCCTTGTGTAATGATTATGCTGCCTGCTGTAACGGTGCTTACCATGGTCATTTCACCAATTGACCAGTCAAACTCACTACTGCCAATGATGGCTGAATTTCCAACTGCATTTATGGTGGCCGGACCCACACCCTGGGCGCGGATATTTATGGCTGCAGCTAATAAAAGCGGGATCAATAAAATTGTTTTTTTCATGAGGTGGAACGTTTAAAAGTTATAAAATATTAAAAAAAATCGACAGGGCTGGAAATAAATTAGATAAAACCTGAACTGAAAATATCCATTTTATTAACAAAAATAAATATATTCTTAAAAAATTAAGAATATAAAGGTAAAAAGAAACTCTTAAAAACTAATTAA
>CAISOH010000324.1 GCA_903887005.1 uncultured Bacteroidota bacterium
TAATTTTGTATAATAATTGAGTTTGGCTTCAACCTTGCTCTATATAAAAAGATAAAACCGCACACTATGATATCTCAACAACAATCACAAAGGCAGCAACTCAAGATATTGCCGCAACAAATACAGTTGCTGAACCTGTATTTTCTGAATTCATTAGAGCTGCAGCAAAGAATTAAAAATGAATTGGAAGAGAATCCTTTTTTAGATACACTCGAAGAAAAAACTACTGACGAAGCTGATACGAAATTAACCAAAGACATAGTACAGGATTTCGAGTCACAGGAAGAAAATATGTACGAAGACAGACCGGATTATAAGTCAGAATACCAGAATTATTTCGATTCGGAAGTAGCCCCAAATTCAGCCATAGTAAATGTTACCACATTTAAGGAAGATGCAATACAGCAATTGCATATGCTGGAACTCAGTAAAGAAGAAAGTGAAACTGCAGAATATATTATAGATATACTTAGCCCGCAGGGATTAATGGACAGGCCCCTTGATGAGGTGGCAGACGATATGTCCTTCCATTTTCAAAATGTTGTGCAGGAAGAAACAATAAAGAGAGGACTAGCTATCGTGCAATCACTGGATCCGATTGGGATTGGTGCATGCAGCATCCAGGAATGTTTATTGATACAGTTACTGGTAATGAACCAGAAAAGACCTGATGTAAAATGTGCAACAAATCTGCTTCAGTACCATTACAATGACCTGATGCATCGCCAGTTTGAAAAAATACATCATGCTTTAAAAATAGATGATGATGAACTGAAAGTTGTCTTGAATTTAATTGGAAGCCTGAAATTTTACCCTGTTACTGAAATATCCGTACATGACCCCAAAAATACCATTATACCTGATTTCATAATTACTAATTATGGCAATAATATACAGGTCAATTTATTTTCAAGCAGGGCAGGTTCTGTATTTGTGAACCAATCACTTCACGATCAGCTTGCGAACCAGATTAGCCAGAAAGACAAAACCGCTAACCAATATATCAAAAGCAAACTAAGCAGTGCCCAATGGTTTGTAAATGCGGTTAAACAAAGGGAAGATACAATGATGAGCATTATGCAATGCATTGTGGAATTACAATACGATTATTTTATGGAAGGCGACATAAGGCTGTTGAAGCCAATGGTATTGAGAAATGTTGCTGATATGTCGGGCATGGATATATCTACTATATCGCGTATTACCAGTAATAAATATGCAGAAACCCATTTCGGACTGATATATCTGAAAAATCTTTTCAGTGAAGGTATCGCTGATAAAAAAGGTGAAGTGATTAGTAATAAAGTGATACAATCTGTTATTGAGGACGTTATTGAATCGGAAGATAAAAAACACCCATACACTGACCAGCAATTGGTTAACTTATTAGCTATGAGAGGCTATAACATTGCCCGCCGTACTATTGCAAAATACCGGGAGCAGATGCAGGTACCAATTGCACAAATCCGGGCTGTATGGGCATAATAGAAAATAAATAATTATATAGTTGAATAATCTCCCTAAATTGCTGCTAATCCGTTAATTATTTTTAAATTTGGCTCAACTGAAAATCATACAGAATAAAATATGCATAAAATACTTGTAGTAGATGATGACAATGATATGTGCCTGCTACTTACCCGTTTTTTAACAAGAAATGGGTATGTTGTTGTAAGTGCTAACAGCGGACAGGCGGCAATCGAATGGATGAAAAAAAATAAGCCGGACCTCGTTTTATGCGACTTCCGGCTTGATGATATGACTGGTGTCGAATTGCTGAGAAAAATAAAAGAAATACATCCCAGGTCAGCCGTAATTATCATTACTGGTTATAGCGATGTAAAAGATGCTGTTGAAGTTATGAAATTAGGCGCCTATGACTATGTTACCAAACCATTATTTCCCGATGAAATATTGCTGACCATAAAAAAAGCGCTTGCAACAGAACCAAAGGAAAGTATTGCGGCAAAGCCTTCTTCGGGAGTTCCTGATATTGCTGACCATAAATCAAAAAATAGCTATGGGAACAATTATATAACAGGCGACAGCCCTGAATTTGCAACAATTGTTAAACAAATTGACCTTGTAGCCCCTACTAATTTCAGTGTCATTATTTATGGCGAAAGTGGTAGCGGAAAAGAAGAAATAGCTCAGCAGATACACCATAAAAGCAAGCGCGCAGGTAAGCCCTTCGTTGCAATTGATTGTGGCGCCTTGTCGAAAGAACTTGCAGGCAGTGAACTTTTTGGCCATGAAAAAGGTGCTTTTACAGGTGCATTGAACCAAAAAACAGGCAGCCTGGAAATAGCCAATGAAGGAACCGTTTTTCTTGATGAGATCGGTAATCTTTCTTATGATATTCAGGTATCTCTTTTGCGCGTGGTACAGGAACGTAAAATAAGGCGTATCGGTGGAAATAAAGATATAGATATAGACATTCGTTTCATTATAGCAAGTAATGAAAAACTATGGGATGCTGCAAGGGCAGGGAAATTCAGGGAAGATCTTTATCACCGTTTTAATGAATTCAGTATTGAAGTGCCTTCTTTACGTGAGCGGAAACAGGACATCATGCTATTCGCACGTCATTTCCTTAAACTTACCAACGCCGAACTCGGTAAGGATGTGAAAGGATTTTCAAAAGAAGTAGAAGATGTATTAAAGAGCTATATATGGTATGGTAACCTTCGTGAATTGAAAAACGTCATAAAAAGGGCTACCCTTCTTACCGACGGCGATCTGGTTGATGTAAAATCATTGCCTTTTGAGATCAATAACTTTTATAAGTTGCAATTTGATGCCCATCAGTCTCCAAATATAGTAAAAACTGATAATCAACCCCCTAACACAAATGGAAATACACAGATGCCATTTGAGAATAAATTGAAAACTGCAAACTTAGATGCAGAATATGAGGTAATACTTGATGCGCTGAAACAATCAAATTTTAATAAAAGCAAAGCAGCTAAACTTTTGAATGTTGACCGGAAAACTTTGTATAACAAAATGAGGCAGTTCAAGGAATTCAATATGGATTAATGAAACATTAATAAATTTCAAATAATATTCGGATTGCTTAAATATCAATCCTCTTATATACATAATAAAATTATGGATTTTGATGCCCCCGTCAGGAATAATTACAAATTAAACGAATCGCTTTTGGATGATGCATTTTTGAAATGTACTTCCATGAGTAGCCCGGGGCTTGTTGCAATTGTAAGATTGCATGACTATAAAGTGTTGCTTGTCAATAAGCAATTTGAACACTACTTAGGATATACGAATGCCGATCTTCATGGTAATGGTATTCAGTTTACAGACCTTTTGGAAAGCTATCAACATGACCGCCTCAAAAACCAACTGAATAATATTAATGAGAATATTGAAGCCCGTTCACATTATTTAATTTACCCGATAAAAAGCAAAACCGGTGTCATTTCTTTTTACTATTTATACGCTTCACCTATAGAGGAAAACAATGATACCTTCGGAAAATTGTATTATTTACTATTGCACCCTGATCTTTCAAAATGGGGTATGCCTTTCACTTCTTCCGATTCAAAAGAGCTATTCCTTGAACAATTTGACAATGAAGACTTTGGAACGTTTGAACGAATCATAGATGTTGATAAAGTTTTCCTGTCTGAAGGTTTATTCCGCATTTTCGAAATTGATGAGCCCCTGCACGTCGTGGATACTCATTATGCTATGTCTTTTATTCATCCGAACGATAAAGCCAGGATTATAAAAGAAATTACTAAAAATGCTCTGGAAAACGGAGGTGAAGATGTAAATGTTGAATTAAAAATAGTTACCGCAAAAAAACAGGTAAAAATAATACATTGCCTCGCCAGGATCATTAAAAACCCGGATGGCAAACCAATATTGTTTACTGGCAGTATAAGAGACATTACGGTACATCGTTCTATTGAAGAAGACCTGAAAAATAAAGTGGAAGAATTAAACCATTCTAATAAGGAATTGGAAGAATTTGCTTTTGTAGCAAGCCATGATTTACAGGAACCACTTAGAAAGATCACTACTTTCAGCGGCAGGCTTTCTGAAAAGTATAAAGATGTATTAACAGGGGATGGCGCAATGTATCTTTCACGAATGACCGCATCAGCTGAAAATATGCGTATATTGATTAATGATCTGCTCGAATTTTCAAGAATTTCTAAAACTACCCAACCATATGAACCGGTAAAACTGGATATAATTCTTCAACATGTATTAACAGACCTTGAATTAATCATTGAAGAAACCGGAACAGTAATACTTACTCAACCGCTACCTGCACTTGAAGCGGCAGCTTCAGAAATGAAACAATTGTTCACTAATATCATTAACAATGCTATAAAATTCCATAAAGAGAATATAGCTCCAAAAATTATTATTGAAACAAACGTACTTTCTGAAAATGAAAAACTTCAGTATGAACTGAAACAAAACGAAACTTATTATAAAGTTCAGATAACTGATAATGGCATAGGATTCGAAAATGAATATGCAATGCGTATTTTCCAGGTATTCCAGCGGCTCCATGGTAAATCTGAATATCCGGGATCCGGAATCGGGCTTGCCATTTGTAAGAAAATAATGGAACACCATCACGGGATTATATATGCAGAAAACATACCAGACACAGGGGCCCGTTTCACTTTTATTATTCCTCAAAGCCAGCAAATGAATAAAAGATAAAATTTATGAGCCTGTTAAATTCTAAAGCCAGCATACTTATAGTAGATGATGATGAAGACGATTTTATTATTACCGGCGAGTATATTAATTCCATTCCGGAAAATTCTTTTAAAATTGAATGGTCTAAAAACTATAATGAAGGCATGAAGCGCTTGCTTAGCTGCGATTATGACCTCTGTTTTGTTGACTACCGCCTTGGTGCAAAATCAGGTGTTGACTTTTTGAAAGAAGCTATGCATAACAATTGCGAAACCCCTATAGTATTAGTCACAGGAAAAGGCAGCATAAATGTGGACATTCAGGCCATGCAATATGGCGCCGTTGACTATCTTATAAAAACAGAGCTGTCAACTGAGAAAATGGAACGGTGCATACGGTACGCATTGGAGAGGGCTATCACATTAAAAGCTTTGAAATCAAATGAACGTAAGTACAGGAGTATATTTGAAAAATCTAAAGATGTGGTTTTCGTTGCAGATTATTTACTCAACTTTAAAGATGTAAATGAAGCTGTTTCAAATCTGCTTGGATATAAAAAGGACGAAATACTTAATATGAATCTTTGCAACCTTATAGACCAGCAACATAGAAAATTCCTGCAATCGAATGTACAAAACCGTATTGAATTTAACGACTGGGAAGTAATGTTACAGACAAAAGGAAAAGAGAAAAAATATTGTACATTGACCTTAACCCTCGAAGAAAACGATAAAGGCGATGGCTATATCCAAGGTATCATACATGATATAACAAATCTGAAAATAGCGGAAAAAGCGACTTTACAAGGCGAAAAACTAGCCGCTGCCGGAAGACTGGTACGGACTATTGCCCATGAAGTGCGTAACCCTCTGAATAATATTACCCTCTCTGTAGAGCAGATGCAACATGACATTAAAGATGAGCAAATGAATCTCTATATGAATATCATTCAAAGAAACTCGAAACGCATAAACGACCTTATCAGCGAACTGCTCAACACTTCACGCCCATACGAAAATACACTTGAAAAGCAAACGCTTCAAAATATCCTCGATGATGTTATCGCTGCATCAATTGACAGGCTGACTTTGAAACGAATAAAACTACAACTCAGCTATCCTAATAATGTTCAGGAAATAATGGCTGACCGGGAAAATCTGAAGTTAGCGCTGTTAAATATTGTTATAAACGCTATTGAGGCTATGGAAGAACAAAAGGGGCTACTATCCATTTCCTTACAAAACAAAGAAAATTTCGTTTTGCTTACCATATCTGATAATGGAGCTGGTATCAGTGAAGAAAATATTTCCCGTCTTTTTGAACCTTATTTCACACAAAAAAGAAACGGAGTTGGCCTTGGGCTAACCTTTACGCTTAATATCTTTCAGGCTCATAAAGCAAATATTGAAGTATCATCCAAACCCGGTAAAGGCACAACATTTACAATCAGATTTCCTTTGGCCTGAAAACTAATGTGGAATTAATGTGATAGGAATGTGATTAATGTGCCGGAACGTAAAAAAGGAATTAATTCCCATATTAGTCACACATTAATTTTCAAATTAGCCCCACATTAACACCCACATTCCATCACATTAAGCGAGTACCCCGCCATACATCTCAGCTCTTAAAGCTTTTACCCGCTCATTGGTCATATATTCATCAAAGCTCATTTCACGGTCTATCAGGCCATTGGGGGTAAGTTCTAATATGCGGTCAGCAACTGTATTGGCAAGCGCATGGTCACGGGTGGTGAAAAGCACGGTGCCTTTAAAATCTTTAATACCATTATTAAGAGCTGTGATGCTTTCCAGGTCTAAGTGGTTGGTTGGTTCATCCATAAGCAGCACATTTCCTTTCTGCATCATCATGCGGCTGAGCATGCAGCGTACCTTTTCCCCACCGCTTAATACGGTTGATTTCTTTAATGTTTCCTCCCCTGAGAAGAGCATCCTGCCGAGGAAACCACGAATGAAAGTTTCATCCTTTTCCTCTGAATATTGCCTGAGCCAATCTATGAGATTATTGTTGTCATTCAGGAAGTATGCCGTATTGTCAGATGGCAAATAAGAGGTAGTAACCGTCACTCCCCATTTATAGGAACCTTCATACTCTTTATCTTCTCCTGAAAGTATAGCATATAGTGCTCTTGTAGCCAATGAGTTGGAAGATAAAACCGCCACCTTCTGTCCGCGTTTCAGGTCGAAACTGATGTCTTTAAACAGCACCTCGCCATGCAAAGACTTGCCAAGATTCTTGACCTCAATAATCTGATCGCCAGCTTCCCTCACCTGGAAATTAAACAGTATTGCAGGGTACTTACGGTTAGATGGACGCATTTCATCCAGCTTAATTTTATCTAATGCTTTCTTACGGCTGGTAGCTTGTTTCGATTTGGATGCATTAGCCGAGAACCGCGCGATAAATTCTTTCAGTTCCGCTATCTTGTCTTCCGCTTTCTTATTCTGGTCGCCGCGCTGCTTTAATAACAGCTGGCTGCTCTCATACCAGAAAGTATAGTTACCCGTATATATATTAATTTTTCCAAAATCAATATCTGCCACATGCGTACAAACAGTATCTAAGAAGTGGCGATCATGCGAAACCACCAATACTATTTTATCATAATCTGCAAGGAAGTTTTCGAGCCATGTAATGGTTTCAAGGTCAAGGTCATTGGTAGGCTCATCAAGCAGCAAAATATCCGGGTGGCCGAAAAGCGCCTGTGCCAGCAATACCCTCACCTTCTGGTTACCATCCAGTTCCTTGAAAGCCTTATAATGAAATTCTTCCTTTATACCCAGGTTACTCAGCAAAGTAGCCGCGTCACTTTCGGCATTCCAGCCATCCATTTCCGCAAATAAGCCTTCCAGCTCACCGGCTTTTATGCCGTCTTCTTCGGTAAAGTCTTCTTTTGCATAAACCAGTTCCTTTTCCTTCATTACCTCAAATAAAGTAGTATTACCGCGGATTACCGTTTCCAGCACAGTAATTTCATTAAATTCATGATAGTGCTGTTTCAGCACACTCATACGCGAACCCTTTGATATGTCCACCCTACCCGTTGTCGGGTCAATCTCCCCCGATAATATTTTCATGAAAGTGGACTTACCGGCGCCATTAGCGCCAATAATACCATAACAATTGCCTTCTGTGAACTTTATATTCACATCTTCAAACAACACGCGCTTGCCATAGCGAAGCGATAAATTATTTACTGAAATCATATTTTGTTAGTCGAAAGTCGTTAGTAGAAAGTAGTTAGTATTTTAGTACTTAGTAGAAAGTCATCTGAATAATGACTAATTACTAACAACTATTTACTAATTACTAAACCCCTGTTTTTAGGGGCTGCAAAGGTACGGATTAGTAATGGCAATAATCAAAATCTGTGGAAGTATTAATATAGATTTAGCATTCAATAAAATGGTGAAATTATTTGGATTATTTCCTCCACCATCATATCACACCTATATAAGTGCCGGACATACCGCAGTTTACCAGGAAAATGGTTGCTCTTGTTTCAACAGGATGATAATCACGTCAGGTTATATCCTCAATTGCATAAACAGTAATACTATTGAATCTTTTTGGGCTATTATTGAACGTGGCATTATGGGGCAATATCACAGCGTTTCCCCTAAGATGTTACCGAACTATGTTGCTGAATTTGTATATAAGTTCAATAACAGGAATGATAATGAAGGAATGTTCCATGAAATGCTGTTTAAACTACTAAAACCAATTAATTTATAATTCCGATAATTTTTATTTGCGAAGATTTGAATTGTATCCTTTATGCAATGAGTTGCTTACCATTTCTTAAAAATGACATAGACAGCAAGTATGATCAGGCAAAAACCAACAATGTGATTCCATTCAAGCTTTTGCTTAAAAACAACTATAGAAAAGACCGTAAAAATGAGGAGCGTAATCGCCTCCTGTATGGTTTTTAGCTCAACCAGGCCGAAAGGTCCGCCGTTTTCTTTGAAGCCTATCCGGTTTGCCGGTACCTGGAATAAATATTCAAAAAAAGCCAGACCCCAGCTAATAAGGATAACTGATAACAATCCGAGGTTTTTGCCCCATGTCATGTCTTTAAATTTCAGATGGCCATACCATGCGAAAGTCATAAAAGTGTTGGAAATAGCCAGGAATATTATTGTTGTAAGTGCTTTCATTACTTATTTTTTTTGTCCATATTCCACAACTGGAAATTTACTATAAAATAATTGCTTTTCTTATTCAGTACGATGAGTAATCAACTATAAAATCCTAATCTTTGAAATCAAAACTATATAAATTTACAACATGGCAGAATTTATTTACGATGCGAAAGCTCAATTCACTAATGGCCACGAAAATCCAAACCTTACCGTAAAATCAGGCCCGGCATACATAGGAATATATATTGACCCGGGAACAGGCGTACCTGCATAAAGGATGGTATTCTGATTGAATATTAACTGCTGTAAGTTGTCGCACATAATAAATGCCCTGAAACGTTTTATCCGGATATTCACGAATACTGATTCTTCAGGCATCACATTGCTTAAATATATACTATTCTGATAAAAAAAACGGTTGAGCAAGGCGTCATATCCTGCCAGATGATAGGATGTATTATAACGCACTTCAATGCCAGCGGCAATTTTGAGGGCTTTCTTAAACATGGCCCTTTCGTAGCTAAACTGATGCCTGCCCATAACCGCAGGAATATTTATTGGAGCATTGGCAGGCATTTGCTGATAAACCAGTTCGTTATCTATAAAGAAGTTACCCATCTTAAATACCTTGCGAATCCATGCCTGTGTCATGTTAAATGGAATGGTGTATTGTGCGGGCGATTCACTTTCATTTAAGTAAATGTAGTTGTTGATAATGTAATTTCTTATACCACCAGATAACCTGAAGCGGGGGCTTTCAATGGTAGCATAAAGCATTGTTACGCTTTCTTTATTGAATGGATAGAATATTTTAGTATAAACGTTCTCGTAATTGGTATAGGAATAGGGCGCGCTGTTTAACTGTTGCTGGAAACCGCCAACAAAACTGCCGGGTATGTTTTTCAATTCCTTACCGATGAGTGCGTTTAAAAGGAAATCTCCTGCATCCGGCCCTGTAAGAAACAACTTTGTGTTAGCACCATATTCCCATTCGCCTGCGTGCAAAGCTTCTTTTTTCAGTTCTCCAGCCAGGTAATTACTTACTAAACTGTTCCTGTCAAGTCCTGTAGAATAAATCTTTTTGGTCGCGCTGTCGTGGACTACTGTAACCGGCTGGGAAATAAACTGGTCATATCGGTTGCCTAATCCTATGCTGAATTTCGTTTCCTGTCCTTCCTTGCCAATAAAGCCATTCAGCAATAGTTTATTATCAATCCAAAACCATTTTTGCTGGGTAATAACCGAATCACCTCCAACAGCATAATAGCCGGAACCATTGCTAGTGAAGTTTTGATTGAATAATGTTACATAACGCAAAGAATCGGGAGTCAAATCTTTATAAGTATGCTTTTCGGTGCTCATCTCCATCTTATGTGTAATGCTGAAAAGCGGTTTAAGCTTATAATTATATTGGGTGGAATCTTCGTTGTAGGTAGTGTCGGTTCTTCCAAAAGTATAGCTGTGCTGCAATAAAATGGTAAAGTCGCGCTGCACGTTTGTTACTGAAGACCTGGTAATGCTGTAATTATCGTTTTGATAAACTGCATCTATCGTCTTACGGTCTGAATAAGTGGCGCTTGTTAACTGGGTATCTATTGCAATACCTCCGTTTTCATCATGCTGTTCCTTATTATAAACCATTGCTGCAAACAAAGTATAATGTTTGTCGAGACTTTTAAAATTAGTGGTGAAGAAGGCGTTATCGTGATTATTGCGTTGTATTTTATAAAATCCGGGTGAGTTGATTTTTCGGTATTCGACTGCGAAGTTCCAGTTAGGCCGTATATTTTGTGTATGCATTATACCTGCAGTTTGTTCTAATTTAGAACCAAGCAGGTAGCTGAATACGGAGTAAGGCCTGCTTGTGTTGTAAAAATTAAGGCTATCAACATCAAAACGGTAAACATCAAAAATATGATAACCAAGTGTAGGCCCAACACGGTTTTCAGGTGTGAAGAATAAATTGCTTACAGGGCTTCCAAGATTGCCAAGGTCGCGGTACCAGGGCTGTATAAAAGGCATCCTCTGAAAAGTATGCAACGAAGTATCAGGAATAAATATACGGGCTGAATTCAGCTTTTCATAAGTGATATTAATTACTTCGTTCTTCCATTGGTTAGTATTTGTTTTGCTGGTATCCTTTTGAGTCTTATTTAGATTGCTGGATGGCTGGCCTGATGGCTGGTTGGTTTGGGCAATAGCGCCATTACTGCATAGTAGCAGGCAAAATAATAACAGGCCATATCCAAAAATTTTCCCAAAACTATGTTTCAAGTACAAATACTTTTTCAAGTCATAAGAGTTGCCCGCCAAAAGTAATTAAAGCAAAGTTATACTTACCTTAAAATCCTTGCGTGAATTCCTGAAACTTACAGGCGTTTCACCAAAGCCGCTACCAGTGCCGCCATTTTGGGTGCTGCAGCGTTGGCGGCTTCCAATACTTCTTCGTGGGTAATAATTACCGGTACGTCGCTGATGCCAATATCAGTGATAACACTAACTGCAAATACCCGCATCCCTCCATGACGCGCCACAATCACCTCAGGCACGGTACTCATACCTACAGCATCCCCCCCAATGATATGCAACATTCTATATTCTGCCGGCGTTTCAAAAGTAGGCCCCTGTAGTCCTATATATACTCCGGTCCTGATACTGATACCTTGTTCGGCAGAAATATCTTTAGCTAAATTGATCAGTTCTTGGTCATAAGCCTGGCTCATATCCGGGAAACGTGGGCCGAGGCGCTCATCATTGTGCCCCCTCAGCGGATGTTCCGGGCAAAGATTAATGTGATCTTTTACTATCATCAGATCGCCAATATTGAAGGCCGAATTAGTCCCCCCTGCGGCATTCGAAAGAATAAGCGTCTCCACACCCAAAGCCTTCATTACACGTACCGGGAAAGTTACTTCCTCCATGCTATAACCCTCATAGTAATGAAAGCGCCCGGCCATCAGCATTACTTCGCGTCCATCCATTTTCCCAAAGAACATTTTGCCACCATGCCCCTTGACTGTTGATACCGGGAAATTTGGAATTTCCGAATAGTCTATTGCAATTTCCTTGTCAACAATATCTATCAATCCGCCAAGGCCGCTGCCAAGTATGATCCCGACAGTGGGTTTACAATTGATTTTTTGTTTTATGAACGCGGCTGTAGCCTGTATTTTGTCGAATAAAATCATCTTGAATATTAAGAGGAAATTTTACTGCCAGCTTCAAATATATCTTCAAGTAACAAGCGTATATCTCTTTTAGACATAAATCAGATCAGGCTTGATTGCATTAAAATATTTTGGTTTAATTCCCTTGAAGGAAACCAGGTCAACTTTATGGTATAACAACATTTCTAATTCATCTGCAAGGTGAACAAACTCTATTCCGATGGATTTTTCAAAGTCAACTAAAACATCCACATCGCTTTCGGGGGTTGCGTCATTTCTGCTGTATGAACCAAATAGCGCTAATGCCTTTACATTGTATTTTTTCTCAAGCGCAGGTTTTGCGGATTGCAGCATAACTAATATGTCGCTACGGTTTAGCATCAGGCAAAATTACTATTATTTTTCATTAAGAAAATTGCCAATGGCTATTTACCGTATCCTGGATTCATCACTTCATTCACTGATTGCCATTTCTGATTTGCGGGTTGACTAACACCAGTCATGTCCCCCAGCAGATGACGTTGTTCTATGGTATCCAGTGCCGCTTTGCGTTCCAAGTGCTGGCCTATTAATGTTTTAATATCCTTTCCAGCCATATGGAGAATATCATTCTTCAGACGCATTTCCCTTGCCAGGCGCCCAACAATGAAAATAAGTGCAACACCGATTAAAGTAAGGCCATAAACACCCGAAATGAGAAAAATAAGATTAGGGATACCTATTTTATTTCTGAATGCCGGGTTATAAAATATTTCTCCTAATACGCTAAAGGGATAAATCAAATGCATAAATAACATAAATGCGATACCGCCTACGCTTAATATATAGCAACTGAATTCGGTAAGTATCAGTGTACTGCTGCTGAGAAGCCTCCTCGCAGCGGGTTTTCGCAATGAGATAGCCAGAGGGGCAAGCAATTCGATCTGTTCATTGATCATTATCCTTTCTTCCTTGAACTCAGCCAACAGATCATCCTTCAGTGTGGTTAGTGCCATTGATAAAGATAATTTGATACAAAAATAACATATTAATAATGTGGGGCCGCTTATTAAATATCCACAAGTGTTAGTAATGCAATTAGAATCTATCATAAATGAATAGATTGCCATAACATATCACAAAAAAACCCGCAGAAAATTGCGGGTCTTCTCATGGAAAATATTAATTAATTACTTACTAATCAATCCTGCGAAATATTTTACGGTACGTACAAGCTGGCTTACATAGCTCATTTCGTTATCGTACCAGCTAACAACTTTTACCAACTGGGTATCGCCTACAGTCATTACTTTGGTTTGCGTAGCATCGAACAATGAACCGAATGAAGTACCGATAATATCGCTGCTTACAATTTCATCTACATTGTAGCCAAAGCTTTCATTAGCTGCGGCTTTCATAGCTGCATTTATTTCATCAACAGTAGTTTTCTTGCTTAAAATAACTGTCAGTTCGGTAAGCGACCCTGTAACTGTAGGTACGCGTTGTGCTGAACCATCCAGTTTGCCTTTCAGTTCAGGAAGTACAAGTCCGATAGCTTTTGCAGCTCCGGTAGAATTAGGAACAATATTTTCAGCTGCTGCACGTGCACGGCGAAGGTCACCCTTAGGATGCGGTGCATCCAATGTATTCTGGTCGTTGGTATAAGCGTGTACAGTAAGCATTAAACCGTTAACAATGCCATAAGAATCGTTCATCACTTTCGCCATTGGGGCAAGGCAGTTGGTAGTGCATGATGCGCAACTGATAACTGTTTCACTGCCATCAAGTATGTTGTGATTTACATTGAACACAACTGTTTTCATATCGCCTGTAGCAGGCGCTGATATTACTACTCTTTTAGCGCCGGCTTTAATGTGGCCTTCCGCTTTTTCTTTATCCGTAAAGAAACCGGTACATTCCAATACAACATCAACGCTATGAGCTCCCCATGGAATCTGCGCCGGATCTTTCTGCGCATAAATAGTTATCTCTTTGCCATTTACTATGATGGCATTATCAGTGTGCTTCACATCCTGTCCGAAACGCCCCTGGGCCGTATCGTACTTAAGCAGGTGAGCAAGTACATTTGGTTTAGTAAGATCATTGATCGCTACTACTTCAATGCCTTCCATATTATATATCTGGCGGAAAGCAAGGCGGCCGATACGGCCAAAACCATTAATGGCAACTTTAACTGTACTCATTTTATTTAATATTTTACATTGTTCTAAAAAATGTGGCGCAAAGGTATGGAAATTCAAAATTAAAAAGTCAAAATTCAAAAAATGAATATAGTAAAACAACCCAAAATATCTATGCTTTTTGAATGTGCAAAGTTCTCAAGCTTTCAATAAATTATCCGTTATTTTTGAGTTTATTAGAAGACATGCAAAAAGAAATTAAAAAAGAGGGCACCGTAAAACTAACACCTGCATTCCGCTTCCTGGAGAACGGGCATATCCTCTTATGGCTTATTAAGGATACCTGCTGGGCTATGACATGGCGGCCAGGTGGAATATTTATGATAGCGCCAACGCTTGGCGTTGCGTTCTATATTTTATGGAAGTCAAGGCACCACAGGGCTGAATTGTTTCACAATATTGCCATATTCCTATGGATATCCGCCAATTCAGTTTGGATGACCGGGGAGTTTTTCAAGATAGAACTAAAGCCTTATGTAGTAAGTATATTTTTTACCGGGCTTACCGTGTTGGCTATTTATTATCTGTTCTTCTTTGCAAAAGACCGGAGAGAGGAAAAAGCAAAGAGCATAGAAATACCGTAATCAAAAATCAAACATTAAAAATCAAAAATTAAAAAGCCTGCATTGCGGTTACAAACAAATATTCGTGACATGGTATAAATTAGCGAGTCTTATTGAAATAGAAAAATAGATAATTTGTCAGGATGAGCCATGCCGAACCTCGCGCCGAACCATGACATGCTGAATTCTGAACCTAAGCTTGCACAAAGTCCTGAACTCACTAATTTATCTCTTGCATATTATTATACCAAAATCACAAAACTTTTTAAACAAAACCGCCCACTCTATAAATTATTTATTTAATTTTAATAAACTTTACTCAAACATGAACCGAAAACCATACCCGCTGTTTGTTTTGCTTTTGGCTTTGCTGCTGAATGGTTTGGGGGTTTGTGGGCAGATAATAACCACAGTTGCCGGAAACGGATTATCCGGAGTATATGCAGGAGAAAATATTCCTGCAACTTCTGCAACTCTCAATACTGTGGGTGCTGTTGTTTTTGATAGGGCAGGATATTTTTATTTTGCAGAGAGATTAAATAATAGAGTGAACAAAGTATCTCCTGATGGCATTATTACAACGGCTGCAGGTAATGGCGTTGCAGGTTTTAGCGGAGATAATGGGCCAGCGACATCTGCACAGTTAAATAACCCAACTGGAGTTGCGATAGATACTTTAGGTAACGTATATATAGCAGATATAAGTAATTATAGAGTCCGTAAAATAAATGCTCAAACAGGTATTATCACAACAGTAGTTGGCAATGGCGGCTCAACGTCATTGGGTGATGGCGGACCTGCAACAAATGCGTCACTTACTGGTGCTGAAAATGTTTATTTTAGTGCTTCAGGAGATTTATTTGTACTTGATTTCGGTGCGAAAATTCGCAAAGTTAATTCTGCTGGTATAATTAAAACAGTTGCTGGAAATGGCTTATCAGGTTATAGCGGGGATGGAGGCCCTGCAACTAAAGCCCAGATAAACCCAACTGCAATAGCAACTGATATAGAGGGCAATTTATTCATAGCAGATTGGGGTAATGCCAGAGTCCGCAAAGTAAGTGCAACCACTAGTATCATTACGACGGTAGCAGGCACAGGCATTGCTTCATATAACGGGGATGGGATATCTTGTTTAACTGCAAATATTGCTCCATTTGACATAAAGTTTGATGATTATGGGAATTTATTTATTGCAGATAAAAATAATAATAGAATTCGAAGAGTGGATGCATCTGGTATTATTACAACAGTTGCAGGGACGGGAAATAGTGGTTTTAGCGGAGATAATGGCCTCGCAACTTTTGCAAAAATATATGGTCCAGAAGGAGTTTGTTTTGATTCTTGTGGGAATATATATATAGCAGATTGTCAAAATAGACGTATACGCAAAATCACCTACCCTCATTGTCATTATTTAGAAGTTGAAAATGAAAATCGTCCAAGCGAGAACTTATCAATCTACCCTAATCCTGTAAATTCCCTTCTCCACATAGACAACCTTCAAACACCAGCCACTTACCGCCTGCTAAGTATAATAGGTGCAGTAGTGCAGCTGGGTAATCTGAAAGAAGGGAATAATAGTATTTCTGTAGCAGCAATACCGGCGGGTGTTTACATAATAGAAGTGTCGGGAGCAGAGAATGGGGAGCGGTGGGTCAGGCGGGTTGTTAAGGAGTAAGGAAAGGGAAAAGTTCAATAAATGAACTGTCATGGTGAGCCGCGCCGAACCATGACACGTTGAAATGCTGCGCTGCTGCTGAATAGAATTGTAAACAATATTATTTTTACATTTTATGAAGCTTCGCCACGCTTACTATGTCTATATATTGCTATGCGCAGATGGTTCTTATTATACAGGCATGACGAATAGTTTGGACAGAAGAATTGCAGAACATAATAAAGGAATTGATTCAACCTGTTATACGTTTTCAAGAAGACCAGTGGAGTTGAAATATTGTATGGATTACCAGTATGTAAATGACGCTATAAGGAGAGAGAAGCAAATAAAAAGATGGAGCAGAAAGAAAAAAGAGGCTTTGATAAATGGTGATTTTGAGGAGTTAATGAGGCTTGCAAAGCGGCGTACTGGCGATGATGAGGCTGTGGAAAGGTGATTGAGCGTATCATGGTTCGGCGCGGCTCACCATGACAGGAATGCTATTCGGCGGGGCTTACCGTGACATGAATTCTATGCGGTACAGCTAACAATGACAGGAATTCCATTCACATCGGAGCTTCAAAACTCCATCCTCTTCCCATCAGCAATTACAGTCATCGGAAATATCTGTGCAGGTTTGTGAGTGGGTACCCAACCCCTGCCATTCAGGGTAATGATTAACAGTCCATGATCATCGCCCATTACTGTAAAATTATCTGAGGGCTTGCTTTTGGGGAAATAGGGAATGCCATGACTGACATGGAGCGAAGATGCGGTTTCTTCAACATTTTCACTCACAATGCCAACTTCACTTATTTCTTTTATGTCAGTAACAGAAAAAGGTTCAGGTGAATAATAGGGCAAATCAAAACGGACAATTAACTCCAGGATGCTGCCATTATTATCATGGAAATAAAAGGACTCGGCATTCCATGCGGGATAGTTAGCAATAGGCAACCCATGCTCCGCAGGCAATATGTCTAATTTGTTGTTTATCCATTCAAAGCTATCAGAGAATTTATTGTTGGTAATATTGAAAGCTATGTGGTAAAATGGCCGCCCTTCATGTACCGCTTTAAAGGTGAGCATCGTCTCCCCTGCCTTAAAGGTTATTGCTTCCGCAGTTTCTTTTACAACCGGCAATTCAAGGGTTTTGCTGTAAAACAGTTTTGTGCGGACAAGAGACGCGGTATTCAATATTACTTCCTGAATGTGCATAGCAATGATTTGTTTTAATTAATGAATCCCTCTTGCATCAAGCGCTTTCTGATAGGCATGGGCATTTTTTAACTGCTCATCATATGTAGAAGCGAAATTGGAATAGCCGCTGAAATCTTCTTTTGCACAAAAGTAGAGATAAGTAGTTTTTGGCGCCTGCAACACTGCTTCCACAGAGCTGACGGATGGTGTGCAAATAGGCCCTGGCGGCAGGCCTTCATACAAATAAGTATTGTATGGCGAAGGGTTTTGCAGCATATTTCCGGTGACCCTGCGAATGGTGAAATCACCTATTGCAAACTTTACAGTAGGGTCGGCTTGCAACTTCATTCCTTTATTCAGCCTGTTGATATACACACTTGCTATTTTGGGTTTGTCGGCACTCATATTCGACTCTTCATCTACTATAGAAGCAATTATAATAGCTTTAACAGGCGTCACTCCCTGGCTGCGCGCCTGCTGCTTTCGGGTTGCATCCCAAAAACGAGAGTAGTTTTTTTCAATTTTTCTAAAAGCTTTATCAGCGGTAATGTTCCAGAAAAAATCATAAGTATCTGGTATTACCGCGCACATCACGGTATTGGTATCCAGCCCGAATTCGGATAAATAAACCGGGTCTCGCAGCAATTGTTTTAATGCCAGTGAGTCCACTTCGAGGTTTGATGAAAGCATGTAGATAAAGTCCTTTTGGGTACGGAGCCGGTTAATCACCAATTTAACAGGTGTTTGCCTGCCGGAACGTAACATCCGTATGATGTTAAAATTACTCATGCCATTCTTGATCTTGTACTTACCGGGATGTATATGTTCGGGTATCTGTGCGCGTTCTGCTAAAAACCCAAAGCTGGCCATATCAGATATAAAGCCACCCTCTTGTAATGCAGTCTTCAGTTTTTCGTAATCAGAACCGGTATGTATGTATAAATATTCGCCCCCGGTTAAATTTCTGGTATTGGGCCCAAATACTTTGTACAGCGCGAATAAACCAATGGCAATAATAAACATCACTACATAAAGTAACCCACGTGATTTTTTTTTCTTAGCTGCAGCCATGGGGCTAAATTAGGGAATTAGTAGTGTCAACAAAACAAAGTAAGTTTTTTCTTTTATTCCATCTTGCCTACATTTAGGATATGAACAGACGGCGCTTTGTAAAACAAACATCACTGGCAACTACCGCCATATTATTGTCCAGGTACGCAAATGTATGGGGAGAAGATAAAACATTTCCCATTGTGCGCCCTGCTGAAGGCGACAGGAATTTCACCAGCAAGGCTGTGGAAAGAGTGATTGCTGAGGTTAAAAAGAACATAGGCAATAAGGAATTGGCATGGCTGTTTGAGAATTGTTTTCCCAATACCTTAGATACAACTGTTGATTTTAGTATAATTGACGGCAAGCCTGATACTTATGTTATTACCGGCGATATAGATGCCATGTGGCTAAGGGATTCTTCTGCACAGGTGTGGCCATACCTGCCTTTATGCAAGGAAGACGAAGAACTGAAACAAATGATAAAGGGCGTTATCAACCGGCAAACAAAATGTATTCTCAAAGATCCCTATGCCAATGCCTTTTATAAAAATGAACATAAAAAAAGCCCCTGGCATACTGATGATACAAAAATGCAAAGGGGCATACATGAACGCAAATGGGAAATTGACAGCCTCTGCTACCCTATTCGCCTGGCTCATGGCTACTGGAAGGAAACAGGAGATACATCGCCGTTTGACGCACAATGGGTGGCTGCTATGGCGCTTGTTATAAAGACATTTAAGGAACAGCAAAGGCTGGAGAACAAGGGGCCATATAGTTTTATGCGCAAAACGGAATTTGCCACAGACTCTGTTCCGTTAGGCGGGTATGGTTATCCGGTAAGGCCCAACGGGCTTATCTGCTCTATGTTCCGGCCCAGTGATGACGCCACGATATATCCATACCTGGTACCGAGTAATTATTTTGCTTTCGCGAGTCTGGAGCAATTAACAACCCTTATTTCTGAAAGTAAACAAACCTTTGATACAGATGGAGTCAGCGCATTGATGAAACAAATAGCTACCGGGCTTGCCAATGATTCAAAAATAAAACTGGAAAAATTCGGTGAAATATTTGCTTATGAGGTGAATGGCTATGGCAGTTATAATTTAATGGATGAAGCAAACGTACCTTCGCTTTTGTCATTAAGCTATCTAATTCCAGCCATGAAATCAGACGAGACCTATAAGAGGACAAGGAAATTTGTATTATCAAAAGAAAATCCGTTTTTCTTTAAAGGGAAAGCAGGAGAAGGTATAGGAGGGCCACACATTGGCATGGATAATATCTGGCCATTAAGCATTACCATGCGCGGACTGACCAGCACTGATGATACTGAAATAAAGATGTGCCTGGATATGCTGCAAAAGTCTCATGCAGGTACCGGGTTTATGCATGAATCTTTTCACAAGGATAACGCATCAGTATTTACACGTCCTTGGTTTGCATGGGCCAATACTTTATTTGGAGAGTTTTTATGGAAGGTGTACAAAGAGCGGCCGCATTTACTTAATTCCTGACTTGTTATCTTAAATGCAGCAAATCTTATGCCTTAATCATTTAATTCTTCATCTTTAATTTCGTGAATGGTGACTTTCACCCGCTGTATCCGCATCTTTTCGATAGCAAGCACTGTGAATTCGTATTGCTCATATTTTACAGATTCATTGACTGCCGCGAATTTGCCGGATATTTCTATGATAAGCCCCGCCAGTGAATCGCTCTCGCCACGTACTGCATCAAATGTATCTGATGGGATACCCAGAATACGGCATACATCGTTAATGAGTGTCTTGCCTTCGAAGATAAAATTACTGTCGTCTATTTTTTTATAATGGAGATCATCCTCATCAAATTCATCCTTGATGTCGCCAATGATCTCTTCCATAATATCTTCAAGTGTTATGATACCGGATGTGCCGCCAAACTCATCAACTACAATGGCGTAGTGGATACGCTTTTGCTGGAATTCTTTAAGCAGGTCTTCAATGGGTTTACTTTCATGCACAAAGTACGCAGGACGTATGAGTACATGCCAGTCGAATGTATCCTTATCAATATGTGGTAGCAGGTCCTTTGTATGTATGACTCCTGCTACGTGATCAAGACTTTCCTTATAAACCGGCAAGCGGGAATAGCCAACCTCCAGGCAATAATCCCTTACTTCAGGGAAGGTCATGTCATAATCAATAGAGCTTACGTCCAGACGGGTGCGCATTACCTGTTTCGCGGAAATATTCCCGAATTTAAGAATGCCTTTAAAAATGTTCACCTCCTCACGGGTAGCAGTATGCCCGACAGTAAGTTCTATTGCATGTTCAAAATCTTCATTGCTGATATTTTTATTGGTTTTGGTGCCCAGTTTACCTTCTATAAAATTGGTGGAATTTACCAATGTCCGGCTTATTGGATGAAAAACCGTCATCAGAACCCTTACAAAAGGAGCAGAGAACAGCGCCATGCGCAGGTTGTTTTGAGTAGCATATACTTTTGGCAGCACTTCTCCAAAAAGAACGAGGAGAAAAGTAACGCTCACCACCTGTATCAGAAATGAAATTATAGGATTGATGTTGGATATTGCAGAACGTACCAGGAAATTGGTACTGATAACGATTGCGATATTTATAAAATTATTTGAAACGAGAATAGTAGCGAGCAGCATCTTGGGGTGCTCCAGTAATTGAGAGGCAACCCGCGCGCCAGGTTTTTCTTTTGTCTTTAAATAATTGATATCTTTTATTGACAATGAGAAAAAAGCAGTTTCCGCACCGGCAATAATTGCCGACATCAGCAACAGTACAAGTATGGCTACAATCAGTATTGTGACGTTTGTGGGCGAAAACGTGCCTTGTGGCGCTTGTAACAATATTGCAGTAAAATTCGTATCGCCTTCAGTGCTTTCCAAGTGGTGTTAAAGTTTGGTAATTGCATCAAAATTAAAAAAAGGAAAAGAAACAATCATTATTTCTTTTCTTTTTTTAATACTAAAAAACAGGTCTTTAAAACGGCAGGTCATCTTTTGTAACATTGCCGGGTATACCTCCATTATCAAAATTCACATCGGGGAAACTACTGCTCTCCTGCACAGTTGCTTCCGTTGTCTGACCCTCTGTTTGTTCCTTTCGTTTATCCAGCATTACCAGGTTATCACCAAGTATCTCTGTACTGAACCTCCGGTTCTTGTCCTTATCTTCCCAGTTGCGGGTCCGGATACGCCCTTCTATATATACGAGGCTGCCTTTATGAAGGTACTTTTGTGCAAGCTCGGCCAGGCCGCGCCAAAGCACAACAGTATGCCATTCGGTTTGTGAAACAAGCGCGCCATTCTTGTCCTTATATGTCTCCGTTGTTGCTAATGGAAACTTAGCTACAGCAATATTCCCTTCGAGGTGCTGTATGTCCGGTTCCTTTCCAATGTTTCCTATCAATATTACTTTGTTTACGCCTCTCATATCATTTTCAGGATTTCAAATAATAATAATTATAACCTAAAGGATTCTAAAAGTATAAATTATTTTCTAAAAAAGAAACAAGTGTTTTAGGAAAAGCTGTTTTTTTCATATTATTTATTGTTAACCATGCTCCATTCATACTATTAATAACCGGTTTTTCTGCAAGTTTAAGGCTAAAAAAACGGGTTTCAATAATTTGGTGCGTGAGCTTTTGTTTAGATAAACAATCATATTTTATTTCACTATAATTAAAGTTTGCCTGTTTAAAAACCGGATGTTGGACTAATTCACCTGTTTCAAGCGGATTAGCGCTTTCGATAAGGTAGGGTTGATGAAGGTTCTCCCAGATATCGTTGCTGGTACGTTTATGTATCCATAGGGTATCCTCCCATTTTAGCAATAAATAATGAAAATATCGTTTGCGGACAGATTGTTTTTTGCTGCGCACAGGTAATATATCAATCAATTGATCATTGTAAGCAACACATTTTTTTTGAAGCGGACATTGATCACAAAGCGCATTGCCGGGGGTACAAATAGTAGCGCCTAAATCCATTATTGCCTGGTTATAGGCAGCGCTATCCTTTATATCCAGGAGTTCCTGTGCCAGGGAAGAAAAGATTTTTTTTCCTTCTGTAATATCAAAAGGGGTATCTATACCAAAATAACGGGCAAGTACGCGATACACATTGCCGTCAACAACAGCATGTGGCAAACCAAATGCGAAAGAAGCGATTGCCGCTGCTGTATAGGGTCCGACACCTTTTAACTGTAATAACTCATTATAATCTGAAGGGAATTGCCCATCCAGTTCTTTGGCTATGTAGCGGGCAGTGGCAAGCATATTCTTACACCGGTTGTAATATCCTAATCCCTGCCATAACCGGAAGGCATCCTCATCATTGGCGGCAGCCATATCTTCAACTGTGGGAAAAGCATCTGAAAAACGTAAATAATAAGGTAGCCCCTGCAAAGAACGGGTTTGCTGGAGAATAACCTCTGATAACCATATTTTATAAGGGTCTTTCTCATTTTTCCAAGGCAAGCTCCGATGGTTTTCTGTAGAATGCCAGCTTGTTAGTTGAGTGGTGAAGTATTTTTTTATTGCTTTTGTAGTTTCCATTAATGAGTGCAAAATACGTAACCTTATGTTGGTTTTCATTTGGGGAAATCTCCTAAATGAAAAACCGTCCCAAAAATATTTTTGAGACGGCCTTATTTAAATTATTATTTGAACAGACCTTATTTTGAAAATTCAGAAAATAGCAGTCATATAACAAATAGATTGCTATTCAGGAAATGAACAAATCAGGTTGTGGTTGTTTTTTTTGTCACCACTCCTTATCTTCTGTAATCATACTTATAATCATAATGGTCATGAACCTTGCTGTGCTGGTAACAGCGCCTGCAACCATCATATTTTGGGCAATAGCGCCTGCAACCATCTTCATATCTCATTACGGGATAGTACCTGTAATAGGAATGAGGTCCATAATAACCCCCTTCGGCATACCAGCCATGCCTGTGCCTGTAGCCCCTCCATGGATTAGCATCAGCTTTAGAGCTAATACCCATTGATAATAAGATTATCAAAAATGATGTAACGATAATTCTGAGTTTCATAAAGTGTGTTTTTTGCTTTGTACAAAGATGCAATATGGTTGTCAAATTTTATAATAAAACAGAGAAAAATATTTAAAAACTA
>CAISOH010000325.1 GCA_903887005.1 uncultured Bacteroidota bacterium
CGTTCAACCCTGTCGGGGTTGAATTGTCTGGGATTATATTCCCACCGGTTTCACCGGTGGCTATTCATATTAATGCCCTCGGGCATTCTACATCATTTATAAGATGATTACCTTGCACAATTTTATCCGGCGAGAAGTATAGAAGCTGAAAAGTGGTTTTCAGTTATTGTAATTCTGGATGGACAGCCCGGTCATTAAGAATGTCTTATTTCGGACAATAAACTGTTCGTTTCTAACCTTTTTTATCTTGTTATTTTTTAAGGCTGGATATTATAATTGAGTCTGTAAACAGCTTGCAATTGCGACCTCAATTTCCAGGTCTTATACTTCTGTTAAATAACAGCATTTTTGCGATTAAAATTAACATGGATATTTTTTTGAAAAGTGCTTCCATATTGGTTTTTGGTGGTTTTTTAATTTTACAGAATATATTGGTTTTTCAATAAAAATAATTGGTTGTTTAGAGTTGTTTTTACTAATAAAAATGTTGTTATCACGCTAATGAATTTTAATGTCCTTTTCTCCTTTTTTTGATCCTGTATTTGATTACAAAATTTAGTCTTAAATAGTTTGGGGAAAATATGATCTTAATCATGTAAAAAAGTGCCCTTTATCATAAATTAAGAAATGATCTGTGTTTACTTTTATGCCTGAATTAAAACAGTAATCAGCTCTTAAATAAAAAATGAAAAAAGTGAATGGTGAAATAGAAGGAGAGGTAAAATCATTTTCGCAATACCTCACATATAATTTGCTAAATAAACAACTGATAAATTTCAATTCTAAATTCTATATTTTAAATTTTTAACCAAAACAAAAAAAAATGAAAAAAATCGTTTTATTGAGCGGAGTAATAGGCTTCTCAGTTATGTGCTTTGCCTTTATGCCTGATGGTAAAAAAGCCTGGGATGCTCCGGTTGCTGCAGCTTCAAAAGCTAATCCACAAAAAGGCGCAGAATCTATCAGTAATGGTAAAGCGTTGTATGCAAAACATTGCCAGTCATGTCATGGTAAGACCGGGTTGGGAGATGGTACTAAGGCATCTGAATTGAAAACAGAGCCAGGTGATTTTTCAAAAGCAAAATTCCATGCACAATCTGATGGCGCTCTTTTCTATAAGATTTCTGAAGGCCGTGATGATATGCCAAGTTTCAAGAAAAAAATGCCTGAAGCAAATGATATCTGGGATGTGGTGAATTTTGTAAGAACAATGAAGAAATAATTTTTTAATGTTCTTACCCATAATTCCGGGCTGTTCAAGGTTGTGATTTTATTTGTTCAGCCCGGAATTAATAACAAAATAATTACCCCGATAATTTTTAATCGTTTGCGGTTATTGATATTAATATAAGGTAATTGTCAAACGCAGATTTATATTACAATTTTCAAACAAAACCCGGTTTTATATGCAAATCGTTGAAAGTAAAGTAACACGCAGGAAACTTGTAGGCTGGTTAGGAGTATTATCCTTGTTTACAATGGCAGGTGCCGCATTCAAGCCATGGAAAAATAAAAATCCCAAAACTGTAAAGATGCTTACTCAGGACGGGACGCTGGTGGAAGTGGATGCAACGCTGTTAGCTTCCAACAGTAAAAAGATATCTGATAAAGAGCTTCAGAATTGGATGAAAAGTAAGTAACCAATTTATTCTATTTATTAAAATTTAGTCATGGACACAAATAACACTTCACGGAAAGAATTTCTTGCCTCGATATTAACCACAGGACTTGTGCTTGCAGGATGTTCTTCAAAAAAGAGCCCATTTGAATTGGCAGCTGATGAGCATACAAAAGCAAGCGGCGAAAAAGTAAAGCTTTTGTCTGTTGACGGAGAGGTAATTGAAGTGGATAAAGCATTTCTGAAACCGGTTCCAAGTTTGCCTTCTCTGTCAAATAATGATGAGAGAAAAGGTATTCCGGGGAAAAAGTTTGTAATGGTCATTGACCTTTCCAGATGCAAAAACCTGAAAAAATGCCAGGCTGCCTGCAATCACATGCATCATGTTCATTCAAACCTGAATTGGTTAAAAGTTTATCCGATGGGTGAGGGAGAGCATACTGCGCCTTACTGGCAGCCCACTACCTGCATGCATTGCGATGAACCACCCTGTGTAAAAGTTTGCCCGGTTGATGCAACATTTAAAAGACAGGATGGAATTGTACTTATTGACAGCGATCGTTGTATTGGTTGCAGGTTTTGTATGGCAGCATGCCCGTATTCTATAAGAGTATTTAACTGGGAAAAACCAGATTCTATTCCTGAAGAACTTTGTAAACAGCAATATTCCTGCGAAACAAGCGTACCTCAAAAAGTAGGTACTGTGGGCAAGTGTGATTTTTGCCCGGACATGGCCAGGAAAAATGAATTACCACATTGCGTATCAGCTTGCCCTAATGGCACATTCTTCTTTGGAGATTTGAATGAAGATAGTGTTACAAACGGAGCAGAAACATTCAGGTTCAGCGATTTGATAAAAGATAAGGCAGGTTATCAACTTATGGAAGACCTTGGCACTAAACCCAGTGTTTATTATTTGCCTCCGGCAGCCAGGAACTTCCCATTTGAGAAAGGGCTTGAAAACGATAATGGATAATGAAACTAATTTAATCACTTAAAATATATTAAAGTGGAACATTCAACCTTAGTAAAAAATGAAAGTAAGTCCGCTGTACCACCTTTTTCTGGTAATGGTAAGCGGGGAAAAGTTTCATTAACGGATGAAAAGATTATCAGCGACCTGCTGCCTCAAAAATTCGGAAAGTTAGGAATGCTTTGGGTATCTGTATTGGTGGCATTTTGCCTTGTAGGTATGTTTGCTTACTTTCTCCAATTGAAAAACGGATTGATTGTAACCTCCATGAGGGATTATGCTTCCTGGGGTATTTACATTTCCAATTTCGTTTTTTTCGTGGCTATTAGTCTTGTAGGCTCCCTCATCACTGCTGTATTACGGTTGTCAGGTGTGCATTGGAGTACGCCATTGACGCGTATTTCTGAGATAATAGCGGTTTCTGCAATTACGTTTGCGGCTATCATTATTATTGTGGACATGGGTCGGCCGGAGCGGTTTTACAACTTGTTTATTTATGGCCGTCTGCAGTCGCCCATTATTTGGGATGTTACTGTTATTACCACCTATTTTTTCATCAGTGTATTATTGCTTTACATTCCGCTATTACCGGATATGAAGATATTGCTGGCTGGTAAAGAAAAGAAAGGGATTTACAGATTATATAGTTTTATGGGATCTTTCTGGAAAGGAACCCATTATCAATTCCGCATTAGCAAAAGGGCGATCAATATTCTTTGTATAGCTATTGTGCCTGTGGCTTTTAGTATCCATACGGTTACTTCATGGTTATTTGCAACCACATACCGGCCCGGTTGGGACAGTACCAATTTCGGACCTTATTTTATTTCCGGTGCGTTTTTAGTGGGTGCCGGCGGAGTCAGCGTTGCTATGTACGTTTTTCGCAGATTTTATAAGCTGGAAAATTATATTACTTATGACCATTTTGATAAAATGGGTAAAATTGTGGTAATGTTAGGTATGTTATATCTTTACTTTAATGTCAATGAATACCTTATTCCTGCATTTAAAATGAAGAAACCCGAAGAAGGCTTCCTCAACGGTTTATTTACCGGGGAATTTGCGCCGCTTTTCTGGTCAGCTATTTTTGGTGGTATGATAATTCCAATGATCATACTTTTGTTCAAAAGAGGGCGTACTCCTTTTCCTATGTTCCTTTGCGGTATTATGATAGTAGTTGGTGCCTGGTTTAAAAGATACCTGATTGTAACTCCTACTTTATTACATCCGTTTTTGCCTATGCATAATGTTCCTGCCAGTTATAAACACTACTTCCCAAGTTGGGAAGAATGGGCTATCGCTTGTGGTTCACTTGCTGGAGCACTGTTAGTAATAACAATTTTTGCAAGGATTTTTCCAATTATACCAATTCAAGAAACTTTAATTGAACAACATGAAAAGGAACATAATTAATATCTGCTTTGTAGTATTCATTCTCTTCTCTGGTTTTGCACCATTTACTGCAAAGGCGCAGGATTCAGAGAAAAACCCGTTGCTGGTTAAGTTATCTTATTTTTCCAATGATAACAAGTCGCAATATCTGATAGTTAATGCAAAAACTAAAGTAGCGGGAAAATTTCAACCTGTAAAAGGAACTGCGATAAAATTGTTCCTTGATAAGGATTCTACCGGTAAGGGAATTGGTTTGATCGCCACAGTCATTACTGATGAAAAGGGAAAAGGCGTAACTAATTTTCCGCCTTCGCTGGAAAAAATTTGGAAAGCATCCCCAAACCATACGTTTATTGCCATTACAGATAAAAGCCAACAATTCGATGAGACCAATACGGAATTAAGTATTGTGAAAGCAAGGATAACTGTTGATACCGCTGATGATAAAAATGTAACAGCTACATTTAGTGAGTTTAAAGGCGATAATTGGGTCCCTGTAAAAGGTGTTGAAATTAAAATGGGCATTAAGCGTTTTGGCGGTGATCTCCAGATTGGGGAGGAACAAAGCTATACCACTGATTCATTAGGGCATGTCAAAGGTGAATTCAAAAAGGCAGGTTTGCCTGGAGACCAATCCGGTAATATTGTAATTGTTGCCAAAGTAGAAGATAATGAACAATATGGAAATTTGCGAATTGAAAAAGTAGTTCCATGGGGTGTGAAATTTGTTGCGGACAAGGATTTTTTCCATAGAGCATTGTGGGGATCCCAGTTTCATTCTCCTGTTTGGTTAGTATTTATGGCTTATTCTATTATCATTACTGTATGGGGTACCCTTATTTACCTGGTATTTTTACTGATAAAAATAAAGAAATTAGGCCAGGAGGAGAAAACGCTTAATTAATTCTTTGGGGAATTCAGAACAGAATTTGAATATTTTTTAAATGCCTTGCCAATAATCTGTTGGCAAGGCATTTTTCTTGGCTGATTTTAGCTGTCAATAACAATCATTGTTGGAACATCATTGGAAATGGATTTTTCCGGCTAATTTTGCCAATTAAACCGCCTTTATAATCGTTTTCGGGTTTATACAGTAATAGTTGAAAGTCTGTTACCCAAAATCCGGACTTCTGATTCTCCGAAATTTATATAACTGTTGCTATTGTGTGGCCTGGTTTATTGACCGTTTATAAATCAGTGCAATTTTTAAATGTAATACCAATACCTGTGATAAATTAGTCCAAAAAAAAGAGGGTCATAGATAACATCTCCCTTTAGGGATGGGGCTTATTGGTAAATGAGTTTAGACTAATTTGAAATGAGTATGGGTATAATTTCCGGTATGCGCTCATCTGTTTCATTCATCTTTATTTTTGAGCTCCATGCGGATGGTCGACGAATAATGTTTGTACCTGGATTAAAGGTTGGAAAACTCAATAATATAAAAGCCCGGTTACTGCAAACAGTAACCGGGCTTTTAGAAGTAAGGTTTTCCGTAGATTTTATTTTGATTATTTTATTGCAGCTTCCTCCATCATTACTTCGAATGAATAGCCATAACCAAAATCTTTATTTAAGGTTATTTTTCCTTCAAATGTTACTATATCGCCTACTTTAACAGTACCTGAAGAAGTAATTACCAGGTCATATTTTTCATTGTTTTCTGTTCCATCCTGCAGGTGGATCCAGTTTTTATTCATGATCTCAGGACTGTATTTTGTCACTTGTCCTTTTATCTTTATTACTTTGCCGGAATAGGCTTCCTTTTTTGAAAATAATTCCGAGATAGTAATGCAATCCTTTGGAGCATCTATTTTAATATTTTTTTTCACTTCCGGTGTGGCCTTCCTTACATATGGTTGGGAGCTTGCCGCCTGTGCATTTTGGGCGTGTCCGTTTTCTGCTGCGGATTTTGGATTATTTCCTGTTATAGGTTCAGGGCTTACACCTCCAAGAAATAAAACTTCATCAAACGTCCGGTGCAATTCTTTGCTTTCAAATTGCTTCATTGGCAATCCTTCAGAATAATAATAGGTTTCTCCGGTATTGGCTTTCATCAAAGGAACTGCCAGCCATTTCAACGAATCATTTTCTTTTACGTGCAGATAAGTATATGATGTTGTCTGAATCACTTCCGTCACTACTATTTTATGGTTGCCGATATGTTTTCCGTCTGGGAATGGGGATGATTTACAAACTGGAATTATTGCAAAAAATCCAAAAATAAATGGTGCGATTTTCATGTCATTTTATTTTTTTAATGGTTAAATCCGGCCTTGGATTTTCCTTACACAAATTTGGTTTTTCATTCTTTGGAATTTTATGAACATTGTCATGTTTTTTGATGATTAAGATCATTTAATTTCCATTATTCAGAATATACTTTTACAATCACATAATTCACGGAAAATTAAGAAATATGCAAGGCTTTTTTTAGTGTCATTTGTCATTAGCCCAGATGCGAAAAAAATACTGGATTTCTTCGGTTAAAATTATACAAAGATAAAAATCAAACTAATGAAAAAAGTGAACGGAAAAGCGGGTTTTGTTTTTTTACTGTTGTGTACTATTACTTTAGTTTTTGGTTCCTGTGCAAGAATACTCCACAGATCTTCAAAAATGAAAAAAATAGAAACGGTGCTTTATCCACCCCCTCCGGATACTGCGAGATTCCAATATCTCACCAGTATCAGTGGTTCTGATTTTATGGGTAAGCGCACCAGGTTTGCTACGTTTGTTATGGGTACTGAAGATGTATCAAGTATGGTTAAGCCTTATGGTATCAATTTCCGCAATGGCAAATTATATATCTGTGATCCTGGTATTGGTGGCCTTGAAATATTGGATTTTGACAAAAATAAATACAAAAACTTTATTCCTGGCAGTACCGGACAGTTAAAATCACCCCTCAATTGCTATGTTGATAAAAACGATTACCTGTACGTAGCAGACAGGGGCAGACATGAGCTGGTAATATATGACAGCGCTGAAAACTATATCGGCAAAATTTCTGATACGGGCAGCTTTAATCCTAGTGACGTAATGGTCTATGAAAATGAAATTTGGATGACAGATCCGGAAAATCATAGGTTGAGTGTTTATGATAAAAATTCCCGCAAGTTTATAAAATATTTTGCCGGGCAGTATGGAGCGGGTGACGATGGATTTTTGTACTCACCCTACAATATTTTTATTACGGAAGATATTATTTATGTAACGGATTTCGGAGATTTTAAAATCAAGCAATACGACCGGAATGGGAAGTTCTTAACTTCTATTGGAAGTTATGGTACCGGTATTGGTCAGTTTGTACGTCCTAAGGGAATTGCCTGTGATAAAGAATCAAACCTTTTTGTGGTTGATGCGGGTTTTGAAAATACGCAGATGTTCAATAATAAAGGACAACTCTTAATGTTTTTCGGTGGGCCGTACAAAGGGCCTGGGGATATGTGGCTGCCTGCCAAAGTAATTGTTGACTATGATAATTTGAAATACTTTAAAAAGTATGTTGATCCTAAGTATGAATTGAATTATCTGATTCTTGTATCAAACCAATATGGGCCTGATAAGATAAATATCTATGGGTCAATATCACCAATAAAGTAATACCCGGGTAGTATGAAGAACAAACGGAATAGTAATGTAGCTTATTATGTAAGTATAATAATAATTATATTATTTTTTGGGTGCTCTGCGGAACGTGGTCATAAAACACTGACATTTTTTTTCGATGGTGTTAACAAGGTTATTTTTTTTAATGATTATTTATCAAAGGATTCGCTCAGTAAAGAATCAGTTGCCAAACGTGAAGCATTATTAAAGAAGAACAGGCCTGAACCATGTGTGCATAAACCCTATAAGGAAAAAAATTGTGAAGCATGTCATACTCCTGATAAGCACCTTTTATCGCCCATGCCAGGGCTTTGTTTCAAATGTCATACAAACTTTAACGAAAAATACAAAATTGTTCATGGTCCTGTGGCGTCAGGTGCTTGTTTAAATTGTCACAACCAGCATTCATCTAAATATGCGAAATTGCTGATCCGGCAGGGACAGCAGATATGTTTATTCTGTCACAATTCTTCATTGGTATTCGCTAATAAAGTTCACAAAGACATTGAGGATGCCGAATGTACATTATGCCATAATCCTCATGGAGGGAAAAGCAGGTTTATGCTTAAAGAAAATGTCTCCAGGGAATCAAACCGTATAGCATTAATGGAAGAATTAACCTATAGGCATTTGTATGGACAGGTATTCTGTAAGGTCGCAAGAGATATTAACAAGATACTTGACATAAGTATCATTGATGGTAAAGGGAAAATCGTTTCGGTTTCTCATCTTAATGATAGTGGGAAATTCTACCTGTCTAATTTGCATCCTGATCAAAACTATACTTTTAAATCAAAAAATGAATTTCCGGATTGTAGTATAAACATCATGGATAATAATGGAACAGTATTATTTGTGGTGGAAAAAAACAAAAAAGGAAAGTATGCGTTTGATAGGGAAGCCTATGAAACAGTACATACTGCTATCAATGATGCGCATTATTTGGGAGAGAATATCAAAACCGGAATTATTTACAACAACATTACTAGCATAAATACTGACCAGCCAGTATTGAAAGAAACAAACGACAACCACGCATTAAACAGCACTAACAATAATTCAGAAACAACAAGTCCCAACAGCAATTTATCAGAGAATAAGGATAAAAATGTGGTCAATAATAGTGAGACGGTTCCTGTTACCGCTGTATCCGATAATAATATTATTGCTAAAGAGCCTATTGTGGAAAATAAAGTCGCTGATATAGCCACAAACAATAAAGGAAAAATTGTTGTCAAATCACTGCCTGACAGTATTAGCACAAAGGACTTAATTGAAGCCAACCTCGTAAAAGACACAGCAACCAAAGAAAAAATTGGAGAAAATGCAGTAGCTGAAACAGTTCCTTATCAGGGGAAAATCAAGGTTGAAAATTTACCGGCAAACAGTAATTTAAAGAAACTGACTGATGCAGCTAATTACAGTGAAACCGTCAGCGAAGAACAGGCAACACAAAACAAAGGGGCTGATGTTTCCGGTACAGCTTATAAAGGTAAGATTGTTGTTAAGACATTACCGGATAATGATAATAATAAGAATGCACTAAAAGAAAATAAGGCAAAGGAAACGATAGGTAATAGCCTGGAAAATGTGGATAACAAGGTGCCGGCCATCACAGGTAATAAGGGAAAGATGATTGTTAATTCATTGCCGGTTGCGGCTAATGAAAATGCACCAGGGATTTATAAACCAGAAAGAACAACCGGCATAACTGATATTGACGGGAAGTACCAGATTGGCGGAATTGCGCTGACTGATCTTTCAAGGCAGCTCGCTAATAATAATGATGGAACTATAGTGTGCATTATAAATAATTCTGCTAATTATTTTGACATCGCTAATGTGAATTCCAAAGGAGAGTTTCGTCTGAATGATTTCTTATCCTTCAGGATGAATATGCCTGCTGAAAATAACAGCATCGTTACTCAGACAGTATTCCTTAATGATAAAATGGAGATCATTGAAACCGTTAATAAGAGAGTAAGCAAAGGACGATTTGTTTATACAGAAAACAGCAGGGAGCCTGTTGAGACCAGGTTCCCGCTAAAGATTACAGCAAATAAGGAAAATGCAGTTTCATTTTCATCAGTTTATTTTGATGAAGAAAAAGCAACGATATCTCCTGAAGGAATTTCCGGACTTGAAAAAGTTATTGAAGACCTCAGAAAAAATCCGAAATCAAAAGCTTATCTCACTGCTTATAGCGATTCAAAGAAATCGGTAAGTTACAATCTGAAACTATCTGAAAGCCGCGCCAGGGCAGCAATTGATTATATTGTATCAAAAGGTATTAATCGTAACAGAATTACCAGTAAAGGATTCGGGAAAACAAAACCATTAAATACACATGAGGTTGTCCCGGTACCTGAAGAAGTAAATAAAAAGAACAGAAAAGTGGAGATCTATATTAAAGATAATTGAAGCAATTCCTGAGCTTTAAAATGATTTTGTAATGCGCTATTTTAAAATATTTATTGTTTCCCTGGTTCTATTTTACCCAATGGAATGTTTTTCTCAACAAAGCATTTTGCAATTGGGTTTATGGAATATTTCCGCTCTATCCGGTGATCTGAAAATTGGTGGGCTTTACGGGCAAGGAGATATCAATACTTACGGAATACATAATAGAGTACATACTTATAACTATTATGGCGGAATAATGGTGAATTCAAGTAGTTATCTCTGGAATCCAAATTTTTTGACAGTAAATATTGATGGTGGTTATTATCCTGAATCACGCCAGGATCTATATCTTGTTTCTCCAAACATTTACAATGTAATCAATACCAGCAAACTTCATTTAGGCGCTACGCTGTTTCCTAAGAAAGCTATTACTTTAAGCACACACCTCAATTTTGATAATAGTTATGACAGCCGAGAAAATTTAACTGATATCAGGACAAACAGCAAATCTTATGGTGGTATGTTTTCTTACAGGAATAAATTCTTACCTGTTACATTCGGCTTCGACCGGAATGACTGGGATAGCAGAGAAATACTGACAGGACGGAGTTTTTCGTTCATACAGAAAAACGCCTACGGAAGAGCTACCAAATCATTCAGTAAAAGGGATAAAAATGAATTGCTATATACACATAATGATTATTCCAGGCAGGATTATAATTTAGCCGCAGTAAGAAATATTTCAGATAATTTAGAACTTCAGAATGGATTCTTTTTCGATTCTGCACGCAGGTCTCAGTTTAATTCAACCATATTTGGCACTATTCAAAAAGGGTATGACAGTTTTAAACAAGTTCGTACCAATGAAAATTTCTATTACAAGTTGCCATTCAATTTCACCTTTAATGCCGGCTATGGTTATTACAATATTGTCCGCTCGAATGAAACTATGCAACAACATTCCGTTAATGGTATTTTAGGGCACCAGCTTTTCGAAAGTTTACATTCAAGCATTATGTACGAATATGTCAATGCCCTGGAATCTTCTTATCATGAAACAAGCAATAAGGTTGGCTTCGATCTGAATTATACTAAAAAGACCTTTGCACACGGCCTCCTGAATATTCAATATACCTACAATAGAGTATTTGAAAAAAGAACGAGTTCAGATGTCTCATTGAATATAAACAATGAGGAATATACAATTTCAGACAGGGTAATGCTAAACAGGCCCTATATTATGGCCTCCAGTATAGTCGTAAAAGATGTTACCGGTACAACGATATACCAGCAAGGGCTTGATTATGTATTGACTTTCATTGGTAATTTTATTGAGATCCAGCGCTATCCGGGCGGGCTCATCCCTGATAATGGCAAGATATATGTTTTCTATACTGCAAATCAGCCAGGCTCTTATCAATATGATATTAACCTGAACAATTTCTCCATTAACTATTCCATTTTCAATCGTTTCATGGATGTTTATTTCAAAACAAACAGATCGGATTATGACCACATACAAAATGCAGATAATCTGCTCCTGAATTACTTAACTGAAGATATCTATGGCTCTTGTATCAGAATAAAATCTGCCACAGTTGGTGCAGAATATGATAATTATCAAAGCAACCTAGTACCATACAAAATGATGCGGTATTTTTTGACATGGCAGGGAAAATACAAAGAAAAAATTCTTTTCTCTTTAAATGCAAATTGGCGTGATTATAAAATACCAACCGAAGAAACACATAGAATATACAAAGACATAAATGGTATGTTCACTTATGCATTTAATAGAAAATCAAAACTTGATTTCAATGTAGGATACCAGTCGCAACGGGGAAACCAAATCAATTTAGATCTGTTCTCAACAAGGACTAAGTACTCCAGAATTATTAAGCAACTTACATTCTCAGCCGGAATTGATTCGTATGAGCGTGTGTATCTCGACAATCAAAAAACGGATTACATAGGTGTGTATATTCAGGTCATTAAAAAATTTAAATATTAATATTTATGGGTAACAGAATAAGTTTAATATTAGTAATATTAACAGCAATTTTTTTCAAAGCGAATGGTCAGATTGACTCAGGTAAAAATGGCTGTGCAAGTATTAACTGTCATGGGAACCTGATTCAACAGGAAGTAGTGCATGATGCATTGAAGCGTGGCTGCGATAAATGCCATCAAAGCACAGGGCTGCCGCATCCGCAAAAAGATGTGAAGGGCTTTACCATGGTTAATAGTATTCCGGCGCTTTGCTATAAATGCCATGATGAAAATAATACACAAAGAATTGTCCATTCCCCCGTACAAAAAGGGAATTGCATGGAATGCCATACTCCCCATAGTTCTCCTGAAAGTTATTTGTTGAAAAAAAATCCCACAGGGGCGGTATGTGCGCAATGCCATAATCTCGAATCTGCAAAAAAAAGGTTTAAACATGAGCCTGTAAGTAAAGGAGAATGTGCTAAATGTCATGATCCGCACCAGTCAGACATTGACAGGCTATTAATTAAATCTCCGCCTGCATTATGTGTGAAATGCCATAAACAGCAAGCTGAGGAACTTAAAATGGAAAATGTACACCCGCCTGTTCAGGATAATTGCCTGAATTGTCATAGCCAGCATAGCTCTAATGAGGAGAAATTACTTGATCTTACTACCCAGAATCTGTGCCTTTCCTGTCATGATGATATGCAAAAGAAAATTGACAAAGCAAATACTGTTCATGCGGCTCTGAATGATAAACGTTCATGTATTAATTGCCATTCACCACATGCTTCAAATGAAAAGAAGTTTTTGTTGAAAGATACCAAAACGCTCTGTTTAAGTTGCCATGACAGAACTTATACAACAGGGGCAAGGAAAGTAAATAACATTAGCCAGATCCTGCAGAAAAGTAAAAATATCCATGCCGCAATAGAAAAAGTAGGTTGTGTAGGATGCCATGACCCACATGCATCTTCAAACCCATTCCTGTTATCCAGATCATTCCCGGCAGGGTCTTACGCATCTGCAACCAAAGAAAATTTTGCAGCGTGTTTCAGTTGTCATAAAAGCGACTTGTTGGAAAAAGCCGTTACTACTACTGCTACCGGTTTCAGAAATGGTGATAAAAATCTGCATGCTGTCCATATTAATGGTGAAAAGGGCCGGAGCTGTATTATTTGCCATAATCCGCATGGCTCGAATAATGACCACCTCATTAATGACAAAACACAATTTGGTAGTTGGGAAATGCCTTTAAGATATAAGCCTATAGAAAATGGTGGCTCCTGTGCGCCAGGTTGCCATGCCGAACGAAAATATGAAAGGGTAGTAGCAATTCCGGCTCCTCCTCCCGTGCAGAAAAAGTAATTGGATAAATGCTCACGATTCTACCCTTGTTTTGAAAATCCGCAAAACAAGGGTAGTTAATATGTGTTTTTGACGCTCGATTTTAGAATTTCGTCTGAAAACCAATACTTTAAGGCATTTCTTGCCATTTATTATAAAATGTAGCTCAATTCAGACAATTGTTTTGTGGTCATAGTTGTATGATTACTATCATAAATTATTATGACTATACTCATTTTAATACCTGTGTGTCTCCAATAAATTTGTAATAGAAATTCATTGAAATTACTGTGTAGGTTTCTGATAAGAATTAATGGTTTAAAAAAAACATTAAAACTATTTTAGTTGAAAAAAATAAGCTGTTATCTCTGTCCTAATTCTTCTTGTCTCATTAAGAAAAATTTCGTCTCGCAATGGGCTGAATTTATTGAGAAAGAAAAATACCAGGCTTTGTATAAAAAAGATTATTCAATCTTCAGTGTGGGCAACCCCATATTCGGGCTTTATTTTGTTCAAAGTGGAATGATTAAAGAATTTATTTTAAGGCCTCATAATAATGTTGAAATAGTACGTTTTGCAAATCAGAGCCAGGTTTTCGGACATGCCGGATTTGATAATAACTTTTATTCATTTGGAGCTGATGCGAAAATAGATTCAATCGTATGTTTTTTCAATAATGAAATTCTTAAGGAAATGTATGATACGAATCCACAATTGCTTTATGACCTGATGGTGTTTTTTTCAAACGAGCATAGTGAATCAACATACAGGTTAATGTCTATTTCCCAAATGAACCTGCGTGAAAAAATTGCCAGTGTTTTGTATTATTTATATAACAATTTTGGATTGAATGAAGAGAGTGAACTACTCGAGTATTTTACCAGGGATGATATTGCCAGCCTGGCTTGTACAACACCCGAACAGGTTTCCAGGCAACTATCCGATTTCCAGAAAGAGCATATTATTGAAAAGCGTGCAAGAAGAATAGCGATTTTACAACCATTGGAACTAAAAGAAATAATAAAAGATTATTTAGTATTGTCTAATTCCGAAGTAGAATAAAAAAAACTCAAAAAATAAAATGAAAAAGATATTAGATATTATTTTCTCCTCAAAAATGACAGTAGTCTTCCTGCTTATTTTTGCTATAGGTATAGGGTCGGCAACTTTTATTGAAGAAAAGTATGATACTGAAACTGCCAAACATCTTGTTTATAATGCTAAATGGTTTGAATTTCTTTTGCTTTTATTAGTACTGAATTTTATCGGGAGCATAAAAAAGTATAACCTGTTTAGCAAAGCAAAGGCTGCGGCATTTTTATTTCATACTGCATTTATAATAATCATTCTTGGCGCCGCGATAACAAGATATACTGGCTATAATGGCACCATGCATATCCGTAAAGGTGAATCATCTAATTCAATGTACAGTTCAGAATTGTATGTAAGAGTTTCCGCCGAAGACAAAGGCAAGAATTATACTTATGATATGCCTGTACATTTGAGTCAGGTGGCTAACAGCCCCTTCCATTTTAGCCTCAGCACTACGGATAAAGAGCCTATTGAATTTGCTTACCGTGGAATAATAAAAAATGCAATTGACACTATAGAAGAAAATATGGATGGTGGCAAGTCTATGATTGGAGTAGTTATTCCTGGAGCAAATGGCAGGGAGACGATTTTTATCTCAGACGGCGAGATAAAAGATATGGGAAAATTTACAATTGCCTATAACAATAATCAAAGGGCCGATGCGATAAAAATCAATGAAACAGATGGAAAGTTATTTATCAATTCCCCTTACGAAATAAATAGAACTGCTATGCCGGGCATGGAAAAAGATACCATTGTGAAAGATGTTCCTAAGGAATTTAAAGAAAAATGTTTATACGATCTTAACGGGCCGGTTTTTGTTTTTAAGAAGGCTTATAAAAATGCTAAAAAGCATTTGATCGCTGGAAAAGGAGAAGGCGGCCCTGATGCTATTCTAATGGATATAACGGTTAATGGGAAAAAACATGAGGCGCAGGTATTAGGTGGTTCAGGGTATATTTCCATGTATCAGGATGCAGGCATTAAAGATGCAAATATTAAAATGGCTTATGGCGAAAAGGAAATCGAATTACCCTTTTCTCTTTATTTAGACAGATTTGTTCTTGAAAGATATCCCGGCTCCAACAGTCCATCATCATTCCTCAGCCAGGTTACTTTAAAGGACGATGCCAATAACCTGAATGAAAAGCACAGCATATTTATGAATAATGTTTTGGATTACCATGGTTACAGGTTCTTTCAGACTTCTTACGACCCGGATGAAAATGGAACGGTATTATCTGTCAATCATGATTTGTATGGTACATGGGTAACTTATTTTGGTTACTTCCTTATGGGTTTAGGGTTTTTCCTGACTATATTAAATAAGAATTCCCGCTACTACTTATTGAGGAAACTTATCAGGAAGATCCGTGAGCAGAGAAAAGCTGCAATTGCTGCTACGGCACTCTTATTTTGTTTAAGCGCTCCGGCCTTTTCACAAACATCCGAGGTAAAACATGTAAGTGCCGAACATGCCGGTAAATTTGGACACCTGGTGGTACAGACTTTTAGCGGGCGTTTTGAGCCGGTACATACTTTGGCTTACGATGTAATGCATAAAATTTCAAGGAAAGATGTATTTGACGTAGAAGGCGTGGGTAAAATGGACGCCATGCAGGTATTTACAGATATGCCGCTGAATGAAGAATTCTGGAAGAAACAAAAGCTTGTTTATGTCCGTGAAAAATCTGTTCAGGATGTGCTGGGTATTGATGGTAAATACGCGTCTTTTAATGACTTTTTTGACGAGAAAGGAAACTATAAGCTAAGTGAGATCGCGGAAAAGTCTTTCAGGAAAAAGCAGGCAGACCAGAATGCATTCGATAAAGAAGTTATCAAAGTGGATGAGCGCGCCAATGTTTGCATGATGGCTTTTAATGGAAACATGCTGAAAATATTCCCCTCAAAAGGGACTATAAATAATTCCTGGATTAGTTGGGATGATTCATTGGCGCATATACCACTTACCGGGGGCATAAATATTTTAAATGAAGACTTGCAGTTGCATGTGTTCAATGTGAATAATATCATGGGATTGTATTTGCAGGAAATTTATAAAGCTGCTAAATCGGGCGACTACACAAGGGCTGATAAAGTATTAGGGTATATCAGCAATATTCAGCGCCAGAACTCTATGGCGAATATTATACCTACACAAACAATGATAGATTTCGAGGTCAATTACAATAAATCGAAAATATTTGTAAAACTGAGAGATTGGTATGGCGCATTAAGTATGGCATTGTTACTGCTTGCCTTTATTGATATATTAGGCACGAAAAAGAACAAAGTAGTCAGCTTCCTGCTCAATGCATGTATAGTGTTATTAGGAGCTGCCTTTCTGTATCATACCTATGGAATGATACTTAGGTGGTATTTAACCGGCCATGCTCCCTGGAGCACCGGCTATGAAGCGTTGCTATTAATTGCCTGGGGAGGCCTGCTGGCTGGTTTTTGTTTCATCCGCAATTCTAAAATTACTTTGGCCGCTACTACCTTACTGGCATTCTTTATCTTGATGACGGCAAGCCATAGCGATTACGATCCGCAGTTAACTAATTTACAGCCGGTCTTAAAGTCTTATTGGTTAATCATTCATGTGGCTACGCTGACTATCAGTTACGGATTTCTTGGATTAGGCTTTATTCTGGGGTTAATCACAATGTTTATTTATTTGTTCAAGACCAAAAAGAATTACCGCAGGCTTGATTTAATAACTACTGAGCTCACGCATATCAATGAGATCAACCTGACTATAGGTCTTTTTTTAGCAGCGGTAGGTACATTTCTGGGTGGCATTTGGGCAAATGAATCATGGGGTAAGTATTGGGGATGGGATTCTAAAGAAACCTGGGCGCTTGTAATCGTGATAACTTACACAACCGTTCTGCATCTTCGTTTTGCATCTTCATTATTGAGGGAATATATTTTCAATGTCGGGTCTGTACTTGCCTATGGCAGTGTATTGATGACTTTTTTCGGCGTCAATTATTATTTGTCAAAAGGCTTGCACAGCTATGCTTCCGGCGATACACCTGTTTTCCCGCTTTGGGCATGGGCCGCGATATTTTCAATAATTGCGCTCCTGGTTGTCGCAGGTATTAGGCAAAAATCATTGAAGAGGCAAACAGTTAAGGAGCGTTGACCCCATCTGCCTGCCGGCACTCATGCATACCCTGCCTGTCGGACAGGTAGGCGGCAGACAGATGTGGTTCAATATTTTAGTTTATCAAATCATTTTTAAATGAAACAATATTCCATAATAATACTGCTGTTTTTACTGGCCGCTGATTGTGCTGCAAAAGAGAGTAAAAGTGCTAAGAAAAACAGGAAGATAGTTGCCAAGGAAGAACAGCATTTTCAAAAAGCGCTTAGAAAAAATCCGGATACTGCTGTTACTTACTTGAATCACGCGAACAAATTAGCATCCATTAATTCTGAAAGCGCTCGGGCTTTCGATTATTATCAGCTGGCATTAAAATATGATTCTGCAAATGCCGGAATTTATAAAAATTTCGGTAAGTATTTATTTGATAAACAAGGTTCATTCATTGAGTCAAAAAAAATGCTGTTAAAGGGTTTGGCGATTACAGCAAATGATGAAGAGATGAAAAAATATCTCGAATCTGTCAATAAAGTTCTTGAACTACAGGCCATAGATAACAGGATGAAAGATTTTGGTACTGTCACAATCAGGGAACTTAATCCCGGTGGTAATTACACAGTAATTACAAAATTCGATTCATTAAAAAAAGTGATTGCCGATCCGGGAAATAAATTTAATTATCAAAGTCTGTTTGCAAGATTCCAGGCAGATGATATAAGCCTCACGCCTGAGGAAATGTATATGATGATTGTTGGCTACTCAAGGCAGCAATCATACAATCCTTTTAATTACAATGCTATTCTGGAGATGAGAATGATCGCAAATCATGATCTGGAATCAGCTATAAATAAAGGCATTGAACTGACAAAGACGAATCCGCTGAACCCGACACTGAACAGGGAGCTGATGTATTATTACCGGAAGAAAAATGAACCCGTTCTGGCAGATAAATATCTGAACAGGGTAAAACAATATTTCAACGGAATGCTATACTCCGGCAATGGCAGTTGCGAAAAGCCATACATTTCCCTTTGGGCAAAAGAAGAGTATAATTTTATCACTTACCTTGGATATAAATCAACAGACAGGCACTCCATGGGAATGTGTGCCGGGCAAATGGCCGAAATAATTGACATGATAAACCCTGCTACCCAAAAGGTGGAACAAATTCATTTCAACGTAGCCCTCATATATATGCAGACAGTAGGGAAATAATGTAAATATTGTAGGGCAATCCCTTGCGGTTGCCCGGAATTGTATGTCAGGTACCGGATATCAGCTATAAGGTGAATACTTAGGATCCCGTGATTAAGGTTCCTTTTTATACATTTTATATAGCCCAATGATTATTAAACAAAGAAAACCAAATCCACCGGCTGCTAAAAAAATGCCTTTTTTATCATATTCAATAGTTGCTTTTTTATAATTTTTAAGTTTCAGGTATTGATATTGATTGTCGCTTAATTCATAAACATCAATCCAGTTATGTCTATCGTATTTATCTTTAAGGGTTAGTGCCTTTTCTTTTAAAAGTTTATTTTGATAGTCATCGGTTTCAATACTTAGAAAAACAGAATCTCCCGAATTAAGCCGGTAAAGAGAATCTTTATCAGTTGCTGTATAAGCGTTCCTGGAAATTATGAAATCATATTTGGTGTAGTCTTTTAATCTGAATTTTATATAATTTTCTTTATTAACCAGGTTTCTGTCTTTTTCAGGGCGATCTACAATTACTCCACTGACTTTTGTAAAGGATAATTTAGATAACTTATTGCCAGGTTTTAAATAAGCTTGTAACCCAAACCAAACAAATCCAATAGCCATAGCCATAAGAATAAGTACAACAATCAAATTAGCCCGCTTAGTTGAGCTATTTGGTACTTGTTCTTCAGTTTCATTATCAGGAATAGAAGTTTCCATACAAGCTCAAATTTTCAAATTACCGAAGGGCTGTAAACCGGGAGTGTTTCATTATTCTGACGAAACTACAATCTTTTTTATTCACCTTTTAGTGAAAATGTAGCAATATATAGAGATCTAGCTTGGGGATGTATAATTGAATCGAGCATTAAAAATACTGCATCCAGAAAAATTCTTGATAAGGCTCAATAGACAAATGTCCCACATCCCGGAAGGGGTGTGGGACATCTGAGTTAACATCGAATCATCTGATTATCAAATCTATTGCATAGACTTTGCATCCTTAAGAAATTGTTCCAGCCCGATGTCCGTTAATGGGTGTTTAAGCAAACCTAAGATGGAAGATAACGGGCATGTACAAACATCTGCGCCCGCTTCCGCACATCTTACGATATGCAACGGGTTACGGATGGAAGCAGCTAAAACCTCTGTCATAAATCCCTGTGAGTTGTAGATGTTTACAATCTGCTCTATAAGCTGCACACCGTCCCAGCTGCTATCATCTATACGGCCTATGAATGGAGAAACATAAGTAGCCCCTGCCTTGGCAGCTAATATGGCTTGTCCGGCGGAGAATACCAATGTGCAGTTAGTCTGGATGTCATTGTCCGTAAACCATTTTATAGCCTTGATACCTTCTTTTATCATGGGTACTTTTACCACGATATTCTTATGGATGGCAGCCAGCTTTTTGCCTTCTTCTATTATGCCTTCAAAAGTAACGCCTAATACTTCGGCGCTTACCGGCCCATCCACCATTTCACAGATTGCCTTATAATGTTCCATCACTGCAGCGTGCCCTTTGATGCCTTCTTTGGCCATTAATGACGGGTTGGTAGTAACTCCATCAAGAATGCCGAGGTCGTGGGCTTCTTTTATTTGAGCGAGGTTGGCCGTGTCTATAAAAAACTTCATAATGTATAATTTTTGTGGCAAAGTTAGGTAAAACTTCAGGTGCTGCCTGATGAATTAATTAGACGGGTGTGGAAAAGTAAAATAAGAAAGGAATTAAAAAGAAATAAAAAAAACCGGCAAGTTACTCACATCGCACCGCTACAACCACCCGCCCTTGCTACATTCCTGTCCTGGGGGATTCAGCAGGAGCTGGCCGTATAAGACTTGCCGGGGCGCAAAGGTAAGTAAAATCAACTTCAATATTCAAAAGCAATAAAATTTTTTTCTTAATTATGATATGTGTAAATAATGTAATTTTTTGCCTGTTTTATTTGCCTCCAATTATTGGCAATAGTAATGCCTTAGTAATATTTTTCTGGTTTGAGTAATAGCTATAAAAAGACAGGTATAAGAACATCAATAGAAATCTTTTTCATTTTCATAACCTATCCACTCAAAAACCAATAGTACCATGGATAGAAATTCACATTGTAGAGACGCAATGCTTGCGTCTCCACGTAATGTTTGGGTCTCCACGTAATGTTTGGGTCTCCACGCAATGCTTGGGTCTCCACGCAATGCTTGCGTCTCCACGTAATGTTTGGGTCTCCACGTAATGCTTGCGTCTCCATTCGGACACCTTGAGCGGCAACAATTGCATAATCAATAAGTTGTTAGATAAATTGAATGGGTGATTGTACCCTTTCCCGGATGTTTTTTTACCATTTGTATTTGAGCGGATACTTCATAACCACTGGTTTGATCACCGGATTCGTAAACTTTTCTCAAAAATATTATTTTTCAGTGATCGGGCGTTATTTACCAAAGCCACACGCATGCCGCTGTTATCCCAATGTTGTTTATAAGCTATAATGTTGTTTTTTATCATTAGTGAATCTTCCTTTACTGTTATCAATCCGTCATATAAGTACCCGGTAACAGTCGTAAATAGCATTCTGAACATGAACGGTATCATTAGCACTATCATATAGGCATGACGGCAAAAGGTATAATCGAAATCGAAAAAATATTTCAGGCTTACCATTACGAAGTGTCCAAGGTGTTTCTTATACATAATCTATCTGTTTTGTTGTTTTATCAACTTTACTGCAATAGCTAGGTTTTAAAAACCATGCCAGATTTGTGAAAACCTGGAAATGAGTAAATATGAAAATTAACGAATGAACGTACAAGCCCGAAACGGGGGATCGGATATTTAAGCTATATTCGGTTATGTTATATAAAGTGTATTATACTGTAATCGGGTTAGATTAGCAAATATATTAATTGAGGCTTTGCGGTCTTGACTTTTATATAATTTACTAACAAACAAATAGTAATACTTTGCGCCTTTGCGAGAGATATTTATTGCACTGTTTTACCCCAGGAGAAGTATTAAAGATGAAATGGATAATGCCAATGATATTTTGCTTGCTGTTTTCGGTCACTGCCTTTTCGCAAGGCTGCTTCATTCCTGCAGGCAAGGATATTATTACGTTGAAACCTTTGATGGGACGTACCCAATTTACCACAATTCTCCATAAATATGAGCAACCTATTCCCCGGAATTTTTATACTCAAAACCTGGGTTTCTTTTGCAGGCAGGAGCTGAAAATGCAGGCGGCCCATTTACCGGTTACATTTAGATTGGGTACAATGGAATTTTGCAATTATTTAGAGCAGAAGCCAGGATACAGATAACGGTAAAGCCCCCATTAATACATACCTAACTGCCCGCGCAATTGAGCAGGTACTTCCATGTTTAGCTGCTGCATGTGTTTTATCTGGTTTTTCGCATTCTCGGGTTGGTGTGTATCTATGTATAGCAGCAGCAGATTGTTATTGGCAGGGCCGTTTTTTGTATCTGTTTTTAGGTAGTTTTTAAGGTACTCAATAGCACCCTGGAAATCTTTTTTTTCCATTGCCACCCTTGCCAGTAAAAAATCGCATTGATAATATCCTGAGCTATTTTTTTCGGCAAGCAGGAATTTTTCAGATGCGGATACCGAGTCCTTTTTTTGCAACATATCCCCGATATAGAAGTTGAGGTATTTTTCTTTTGGGTTGAGCCGGTAAGCCTTACGGAATAACGCGCAGGAGCGTTCAAACTGGGCTTTGTCTAACCGTGCCGCCAGCATCATATTTGCATAGGCTGAATTAGGAGAAGTCTCTGCCGCTGAAGTCCAGAAAGTCAATGGGTCGGAGAAGTTTTGCTGGTGTTTAAAATTAATTCCGGCGAGTAGTATGCATAAAGCCATGCTGCCAATAAATAAATTCTTTGGCGAAAGTTTATTGTGCAACAATGCAGTTTGAGATAATATCAATAAAATACCAATCATTGGAAGGTATAAACGATGTTCAAAGGTTTGTTCATTCAGCCTCAGTGGTACAAGCAGCGCCGGCATAAGGAAAAGAAGGAATATTGCAAACCCGCCAAGTATTACGCGCATGTTTCTTTCTTTATAAAGAATGATCAACACAGCTAATAAGATTATAGACAGGATACCATAATAATAAACAGTGTCTTCCTGTATAGGGAATACGCTTAGATTAAATGGAAGGAAAATCTTACCGGTATATTGTATAATGACTGGCAACCGGTGAATGAAATCCTTAAATGCCCGGGCTGTGGCAATCCCTGATGACTGGATCGTAGCCTGGGACCGGGCGAAAAACCATATCAAAAAGCAACCCGCCCACATTCCATATTGAAAAAGATTGCGCCTGCCGGACCATTTGTTCTTTAACACAACAACAAGTAAAATGAATGCTGCAGGGGCAGCAAACACAGCGGTTTCTTTTGTGAAAAATGCAAGGAGCAGGAAAAGCTCTGATGACAGAAGGGATTTTAATTTTCCGCTGGTCGTATAGCCAATTGAAAACAGGAAGAATGAAAGAATGAAGATAGCCAGTAAAGTATCATTCCTGCCGGGTATCCAGGCTACAGCCTGCGATAATACAGGATGGACAGCGAATACCAGGCACAGTATAAAAGCCGGTAGTTCCTTTATCGCCAGCTTCCTGAATAATTTATACAACAGCAAAACGGAGATCATATGCAGCATCACATTGACAACATGGTAGCTCATTATATTTTGCCCGCTGAACTGGTAATTCAGGATAATGGAATCCTGGAAAAGAGGACGGTAATAGGGGTCTTTGACTGCATCGAACAGGCCGCGCTGAAAAGAAGTGAAGAGGTTATTAATATCTTCATTGTATGCCTGGAAGTCACGGATAAAAATAGCGTCGTCCAGTTCCGTAAACTTCATGAAGAAAGCAGGGAAATATACAACCAATACCGCCAGCGCCAGCCATAATAAAGGATAGGGTATGCTGAATACAGATTGCCTGATATTATCCCTAATAGTTTTATCCGGGACCTTTGGAATGATTGTTTTTTGCGCCGGTTGTTTTGGTTTACTATAGCTCACCGTCAAATTTATAAAAAACACTACAAACACCCTATATCCATGAGGGGATTTCCCCCTCAACAGCGAAAGTTACACCATTTCGTTTCAATTCATTGATTTATAAGTATCTGTTGGTTTATGTCCTTTTTATCAAAAAATAGTATTATTTATACTTAGCACGGGGTAGATCGGGGTATTGGTGGTTATTCTTGTTTATTGGTTACCATACCTCCAGGATTTGAGACATCTGCTTATCATCAATAAAATTTTCACCGAACTAATTATAATAAATTTACAGACAATGTTCTTTTGCGCAATTTATCTTTAAAAATTTTTTTTGGGTGATGGAAAATAGGTAATAATTGATAATCTGTCTAGTCCTGAAAAAAGTTTACACTTAAAAAGTGTAATATATGCACAAGAGACAGACAAATGGAGGTCGTAAAAACAATAAAGGTAGGCCATCTCCGTATGATATATCATATAAACGTATGATTGTTCAGGAATTCCAA
>CAISOH010000326.1 GCA_903887005.1 uncultured Bacteroidota bacterium
CAAATGTTTGTTTTTCACGTCTTTGCATACTAACTTCATCACTTTCTATTAAACTTGTGATGTTAAATTAACGCCAGTTCGACGGTTTATTGTTTGAAATTCAACCAATAAAAGGATAAAATCCCGATAGGGATGACATTATTATAGAAAATGAAAATGAAAAATTGCAAAACCCTGAAAGGGTGACATAAAACACAGGTTACATAGAGTTGCAACTAATTGGCTTTCAGTGATTATATCTCCGAACTCACGTTAAATTGCAGTAACGAATTATAAATAAAATTTAAAACAAACAATTTGGGTATAAAAGGAAATAATAACAAATTAGGCGTCACGGTAACAAATAAACAGATCATAAAGCTGGCTGCGCCTATTTCATTGGCATTACTGATCCCGCAGTTGAATTATTTTACTAATACTGTTTTCCTCGGGAGGCTGGGCGTGCGTGAACTTGGTGTAAACGGCATAACTGGTGTGTTTTATCTCATCCTTTCCATGATTGGATATGGACTGAGCAGCGGTATGCAGATACAGATGGCCCGGCGGGCCGGTGAGGGCGATAAAAAAGGGCTGGCGCAGTTACTTACAAACGGCGCTATGCTGGCAGTATTGTTTTCATTAGGGTTAATGCTGCTTACTTTATGGATGGTACCTTTATTGTTTAGCTTCAGCCTGCACGACAATGATAATTTTTCGCTGAGCGTTAATTTTGTGTATATAAGAGTATGGGGATTGCCATTCTTAATGCTCACCCAGGTATTCAGTTCGTTTTTTATATCTGTTAACCGCTCACGGGTGCTTATTTATGGTTCGCTGGTTGCCACTTTGCTGAATATACTATTTGATTATTTGCTTATTTTCGGAAAAGGAGGATTTCCTGCTATGGGGTTTACTGGTGCGGCTGTATCTTCTGTTATTGCGGAGGTTTTTTCCTGCATCACTATGGCGGGTGTATTTTTTTATCAAAGGCTTTACCGGGATTATCCTATAGCCCAATACCTGCATTTCGATTTTTCTTTATCGCAGCGATCTCTGAAAGTAGCCTCGCCGCTGATCGTACAATTTATGTTCAGCATTGGAGGGTGGATGATATTTTTTATTTTTATTGAGCACCTTGGCGGACAGTCACTGGCCGCATCGCAGGTATTGCGTAATATATTTGGTATTGTTGGAGTTGGCACATGGGCGCTCGCTACAGCCTGCAATACCATGGTGAGCAACCTGATAGGGCAGGGCAGGCAAAAAGAAGTGATGCGCATAATACTGAAGATATGTAAGCTTAGCCTGATATACGCCGTTATTGTTTGTGCCTTAATGCTGGCTTTTTCGCATCAGTTCCTGTCTATTTATTCCGATGATATGGCGCTTATCGCCTTTGCGCTTCCAAGCCTTAGGGTTATTGTGGTGGCTACATTGATAATGTCTTTATCAACTGTAGTGTTTAATGGAGTGGTAGGCACGGGTAATACGCTTGTAAATCTTACAATGGAGATCACCTGTGTCTGTATTTACCTGGTTTATTGTTACTTTATTATCAGCCAGTGGCATAGCCCGCTCTATCTCTGCTGGGGATCTGAATTCGTTTATTGGACTACACTTTTAACAGGGTCTGTTATCTACCTTAAAAGCGGCAAATGGAAGGGGAAGGAGATTTGATTTTTTGGGGAATTAGGAATTAGGAATGGATTTTTGGGAATTGGGAATTTGTAATTTGGATTGATTTCTAAAAAAATGAAATTAAATCATACTGATTCCTATTCAATATTTGTTACTCAATGTACCCGGATGTCAATCCAAATTTACAATACCTGATTCCATCACCAATATAAATGCAAATCAATCCCAATTCCCAATTACTAATTCCAAATTCCATTTTTTCAATGCCCGGCCTGATCCGCAATATCCTGCATATTGATGCCGTTGTGGCTGTCTTCATAAATACATTCACCCTTTTTTATGATAAGTATCTGTGGCGATTCATGAGGCACATGAAAATCGCTTGCTATTTTATTGGAAACAGACCTGTAGCGTATAAGGTCCAGATAATAGAATAGCGTATTATCAGCAGGTGTTTCACGCTCAAGCCTGCTTTTTATCATACTGCTGGTAGCGCATCGTGTACTATGTTTGAAGATAACTACAGGTTGATTTTTGCTTTGCTCTTTTATTTGTTCTAATTGGTTCTCGTCTGTTAATTCTATCCAGTTCATGCTGCAAATTTAAGGGAATAAAAAATGCACTTGTTTGTCAGGCAGGTGCATTTTAATTTTAAATGTTATAAATCTTAAAACTCCGCATTCTTCGGCGTGCGGGGGAATGGTATTACATCCCTTATATTGGTCATGCCGGTAACGAACAGTACAAGGCGCTCAAAGCCCAGTCCAAAGCCCGCATGAGGCACTGTGCCGAAACGGCGGGTATCAAGATACCAATACATTTCATCGGCGGGGATATGCATTTCTTTCATCCGCTCTGTAAGCTTGTCTAATCTTTCTTCTCTCTGCGAACCACCTACGAGTTCACCTATGCCGGGAACAAGAATATCCATTGCTGCTACTGTTTTTCCATCATCGTTCTGGCGCATATAAAAGGCTTTTATTTCCTTCGGGTAACCGGTAACTATAACGGGCTTCTTAAAATGTTTTTCCACCAGGTAGCGCTCATGCTCGCTCTGCATATCTATGCCCCAGCTCACATCATACTTAAACTTCTTTTTCTTGTATGCCGGAGAATCAAGCAATATGTTTATGGCTTCTGTATAGTTGATGCGCTCAAACATATTATGAAGCACAAATTCCAGTTTTTCTATCAATCCCATATCACTGCGCTCGTTCATTGGTTTTTGTTTCTCTTCATCGGTAAGCCGTTGTGCCAGGAATTCCAGGTCTTCCCTGTTGTGTTCCAGTGCATATCCAACAACATACTTGATGAAGTCTTCAGCAAGGTCCATGTTGTCGTTGATGTCATTGAAGGCAACTTCAGGCTCTATCATCCAGAACTCTGCAAGATGCCGTGCGGTGTTGGAATTTTCCGCCCGGAAAGTTGGGCCGAAGGTATATACCTCGCTCAGTGCCATTGCGCCAAGCTCCGCTTCCAACTGGCCGCTTACTGTAAGATTAGTACAGCGGCCAAAGAAATCTTCTTTATAGTCTATTCCTCCGTTTTCATCGCGGGGAGGGTTAGCCAATGGCAGTGTAGTTACACAAAACATCTCCCCGGCTCCTTCTGCATCAGACGCAGTAATGACAGGAGTATGCAGATATACAAATCCACGGTCGTTGTAAAATTTATGTACTGCAAATGCAAGGGTATGCCGCACACGGAATACAGCCCCGAAAGTATTGGTGCGGAAACGCAGATGAGCTATCTCCCTGAGATATTCAAGGCTGGGGCGGTTCTTCAGCTGCAATGGAAATTGTTCGGGGTCGCACTCACCAAGAATAGTTATGCTGTCAGCTTTTATTTCTACTTTCTGCCCTTTTCCAAGAGAAGGGATTACTGTACCATCCACGCTTACGGAAGCGCCATTGTTGATTTTTTTAATTATCGCTTCGTCGGTATCAAGGCCAATAACCACCTGAATGTTTCCCATGCACGAGCCATCATTTATGGCTATAAACTGGTTATTGCGGAATGATCGCACCCATCCCTTTACATTTACGTTGTAGCCGCTTTCCTCGCTCTTTAAAATATCTTTGATTTTTGTTCGCATTTCTTATAAAATTAACTATTGAACAGTATTGTTATTGACACAAATTTATTTACTAAAAAACAGGTACTTAACCGCCAGTACCATTAAAAAAACTCCGAAAATTCTCTTTAAAGTGGTTTCCTCCAGGTTCAGCGCGAATTTACTGCCAAAGTAGCTGCCTGCGATAAAGGCAATACATAGAATTCCCGCAATTTTAAAGTCAACGTACCCGGCTTTGTAATAATTAATTACCGCAAACAAGCCAATAGGGGGTAATAACATGACGAGAGAGGTGCCCTGGGCCATTTTCTGGCTCACGGCAAATAAAAATACAAGGGCGGGAACAATAACTACTCCGCCTCCGATGCCCACCATGCTGCTGAGTATTCCGGCAGCTAACCCTAACAGAAGAAGGGCAAATATCATTGTTATGTTCAGGTTCATTTTAGTGATGAGTTAAATGTCAAAAGTAGAAAGTAGATAGTAGAAAGTCAAAAGTAAGATAAATGTCAATCCCTGATTGGTAATTCCTTATCAATACTATTTGCTAACCCCGGTTCCGAATTTACTCTTATAATCATTTATACTGTGCTGCAATATTTTTTTTGCAAGACGGGCGTTTTGAAAGTCTTCAACTTTTACTTCTTTATTTTCAAGCCGTTTGTATTCTTCAAAGAAATGGCGCAATTCTTCGATAAAGTGCGGCGATAGTTCGGATATGTCATTATAATGGGCCACACTCATGTCATTTGCACAAACAGCAATCAATTTGTCATCAGCCTCGCCCTGGTCAAACATGCGCATCACACCTATTATTTTAGCTGATACGAGGCATAATGGCTGCATATCAATTTGTGATAAAACCAGGATATCCAATGGGTCATGGTCGTCACAATACGTTCTTGGCACAAAACCATAATTAGCGGGGTAGTAAACAGAGGAATACAAAACCCTGTCTAGCCGCAGCATACCGGTTTCTTTGTCTAATTCATACTTCGCACGGGAATTTCGGGGTATTTCTATTATTGCATTTACAATATTTGGCACATCTTCTCCGTAGCTTACTGCATGCCAGGGATTAAAATTCATGGTGAAAATTCAAAAGGTGAAAAAAAATCTTTGCAAAAATACAAAGGAAATGGCTCAGAATTACGTCTATGTAAGTCAGGGAGTAGTTTTTTTGAATGGTTAGTATCATATGCATTTCATTGTTTCTTTTAAAAATTTGAGAAGCAATAATTAGGCTATTGTTTCGTTTATATTGCAGAAAGAAAATAAAGACATAACATTGCTTTTTGGCATCTATTGGCTTAAACTACTATATTTGAAAAACATTTTTATCATTCATAATTGTTTTTTTGGGTAGTACCTATATCTTTGCACACGCACAAAAAAAATTTCTTTAATTAATATTCAGAAAACAACAAACAAAAATCAGAATTATGGCAGATGTAAAAACGGCCGCAGCAAGACCATCCGGCAGCGCCGGTAAACCGAAAAATTCAAGCAACTTTATGACTAATCTTTTAGTAGTGGTCGCTTGTATAGTGCTAGGGATAGTTTTATATAAATTCGTATTGGGAAACCCGTCCAATTTTAGTGACCCGGAAACCAAGGAAAAATCAAAGAACGCCCTGGGTACCATGTATTCCGGTGGATTCGTTGTACCTATTTTGATGGCAACTTTACTTACGCTGTTATCTTTTATTGTAGAGCGCGCTCTGACTATTTTTAAGGCAAAGGGCAAAATGGACGCAGGCGAATTTGTGCGTAAAGTCCAATACCATCTTGCCAATAAAAACATTGAAGCTGCAATTGCTGAGTGTGATAAACAGGCAGGTTCTGTAGGAAACGTTATGCGTTCCGGCCTGGTAAAATATAAGGAAATGACTACCAATCATGACCTGGACACAGAACAAAAAGTACTGAGCATCCAAAAAGAAATTGAAGAAGCTACAGCGCTGGAGCTTCCGATGCTGGAGAAAAACCTTGTTTTTCTTTCCACCATCTCATCATGCGCTACACTGCTTGGTCTGTTTGGTACGGTAATGGGTATGATTCGCTCATTCAGCGCGATGGCTCAGGCTGGCGCCCCGGATGCCGGAGCACTGGCAAGCGGTATCTCTGAAGCCCTGATCAATACCGCACTTGGTATCAGTACTTCATTTTTCGCCATCATCGCTTACAACTTCTTCACCACTATCATTGATGGCATCACTTACGGTATTGACGAAAGCGGGTTTACTTTAACACAAAGTTTCGCTGCAACGTATAAATGATATGTAGTAGCAGAATGTAACGATAGATTTGACAACTTATAAAAAGTTGTCAAATCTTGTCAAAAAAAATGTGAACAAGGTTTGTGGAATTTTAGTGATTTAGTATCTTATTAGAAGATTGTATTAAAATAGCCATAATTATAAACATACTTTTTGGTTCTAGCTTTTAACTTTTGACTTAATAAAATACTTTTTGGTTCTAACTTTTAACTTTTGACTTTTATAAAATGCCTCACGCAAAACTCCCAAGGAAAAGTGCGCACATAGACATGACAGCGATGTGTGATGTGGCTTTCCTGTTGCTGACATTCTTTATGTTGGCAACCAAGTTCAAACCTGAGGAGCCGGTGGTCGTAAAAACACCTTCGTCTATTTCAGAAATACCATTGCCCGATAAAGATATCATGCTCTTAACTGTTGACACTAAGGGTAGAATATTCTTTGCGATTGACAATAAGAAGATGAGGAAATCGCTTATTGACGCCATCAACTACGACAAAAACCTTAACCTTACAGAAGCGGAAAAATTCTCTTTTTCAATTGGCGCGTCAATTGGCATTCCGCTTAACCAGTTGAAATCCTATTTAGGTTCTACCCCCGAACAGCAGAAGGCTATGGACGCAAATGCTCCGGGTATTCCTGTTGATACTTCTGTTTTGTCTCCTAACAACGAACTGGCATCGTGGATTAAGAACGGAAGAGAAACAAACCCGCAATTACGGATTTGTATCAAGGCAGATGGAGATGCTTCTTATCCCAGCGTTCATAAGATTATAAAAACCCTGGAAGGATGGCATTTATTCAAATTCAACCTGATTACCAATCTGAAAGGAATACCTCCGGGTACGGCGGCTTATGCGGAATCCCAGGCTCCTAAAAAGTAATACCGTTGTTTTTTGTATCGGATAAATGAAATGAAAAAATAAAAGTTCAAAATAAAGAAGAAAATTTAGTGTTATGGCAGAATTGGATACCTCGGGCGGGGGGCATAAAAAGGGCCCCGGAGTCAAAAAAGGTAAAAAACTGAGTACGAGAATTGACCTTACACCAATGGTGGATCTTGGCTTTTTGTTGATTACATTCTTCATGTTCACAACAACCCTGGCCAAGCCTAAAACGATGGAGATTAATATGCCCTATAAGGATCCTAATCTTAAAGTTGAGGAGCAGAATAAGATAAAAAATAGTGTTGCCCTTACAGTACTTCTTAGTAAAAACCACCGGGTTTACTACTATGAAGGAATTGGCGACGACCCTAACAAAGCCCCTGATTTGAAATTGACATATTTCTCTGCAAAAAACGGTATCCGGGATGAAATAATTGCGAAAAAGAAATTTGTTGATGACATGAAACGTAACGGTACGCTTACTGCTAAAGACGAAGCTACTGTGCTCATTAAACCTGATACAACCAGCACCTACAGTGATCTTGTGAACATACTTGATGAAATGAATATTAATGACGTTAAAGTTTATGCCATTATTGATATTTCAGATATTGAGCAGGATTTTATCAAGAAAACGGAAGAGGCAAGTGCAGGTGGAGCTAAGTAAATGGAATTTTAATTTATTGCGTCTATTTAAAAGTCGAAGGTAAGAGGGTACTTAAGACTAAAAAGATATAAAATGGATATTAATCAAATATTAAGTAGCGATTACATAGATATAATATTCGAGGGCCGTAACAAAACTTACGGTGGCTATGAGTTGCGCAAAAACTATTCTAAACGCGTTCGTACCGCTATGTTTGTGCTGTTGAGCATAGGTGTTGCAATTGGAGTTTATGCTATTATCAGTATGAATATTAAGGCGAAAATAAAACCGGCGGCTATGATGAAGCAGGTGACATTAGCGGAGCCACCGCCAATTGACCCTCACAAGCCACCGCCACCACCACCGCCACCACCACCGCCACCTGTAAAGCCAACGGTTAAGTTTACTCCTCCGGTTATTAAAAAAGATGAGGAAGTAAAGGAAGAAGAGGTGCCACCACCACAGAAAGAAATAACTGCATCCGGCCCGAAAACTGAAAAAGGTGATCCAAATGGTATTGATCCCGGTATAGTAGCGCCTCCAAGTACAGGGGTAGTAGCTGCACCGCCGCCACCGGCCATATTCAGTTATGTGGAGCAAATGCCCAGCGCACCTTATGATATGAATGCTTACCTCCAGAAAAACCTGCATTACCCTGACGCAGCACGGGAAAGCAATATTGATGGCCGTGTAATGGTGAAATTTGTTGTAAATGAAGATGGCTCTGTTAGTGATGTTACAATACTCCGCGGTATTGGCGCAGGTTGCGATGAAGAGGCCAAACGTGTAGTATCTTCAATGCCGGCCTGGAAAGCGGGTAAACAAAATGGTAAACCTGTTAAGGTGTATTTTACACTGCCTATTGTATTCAAATTGGAGTAATAATAAAATGTCATTAATTTTAGCCCTGAAGGGCAATGTCATTGACTTAAGGAAATTGCTAAACCCGAAGGGTTGATATTATTATAGCAATATCATTGGTTTATTTGTTAAACCCCGGAGGGGTGACATAATTTACTCGTTAAGTCAATGACATTGCTTTGAAGTGGCAAAAATATGAATAGCGATGGGGAACACCCATCGGTTAAATGAAAAAATACCGTTGAGCCCTGAAGGGGCGGAATATGTTAGCAATGGGCAACGCCCATTGGTTAAATGAAAAAATACCGTTAAGCCCTGAAGGGGCAAAATATGAATAGCGATGGGCAACACCCATCGGTTAAATGAAAAAATACCGTTAAGCCCTGAAGGGGCGGAATATGTTAGCGAAGGGCAACGCC
>CAISOH010000327.1 GCA_903887005.1 uncultured Bacteroidota bacterium
ATGTCACCCTTTCAGATTCTGTGTTCATTACCTAATCTTTCTGCACTTTTTTATTTAAATTTGTTCCTTAAGGCGGTTTTATACCAGCCTGTTTAGAGTGGCCCTTTGTGGCTACTCTAATTTTTTTTAACACACATCTGCCATTTTTAATTTCAATTCTTGTTTCTTTTTTGCTTGTTTTTCCATGTACCCTGATTCATACGGTTGCTGTGTTTTGAATATTGTATAAACCATTTCAAGCAACTTTCTTTGTACTGCTACAACTCCTTTCATTTTTATTCCACTATTCTCAAACACCCTTTCAAATATTGCTTTATACTCTTCTGTGTGCCATATTGCTGCTAATGCTGGCAAGTGCATTGCTTTTCGTAAATATTTATTTCCTTTTTTCGATATTCGGGGCTTTCCATGTACAGATGTACCGGAATCTTTAAGTTTGACATCCAGGCCAGCATAACTTGTCAGCTGCCGTTTATTTGTTATTAGCGCAAATCCATCAGTTTCAGCTAAGATAGTAGCACCTGTAAGTTCACCAATCCCTGGTATCGTTAAGATCAACTTCATTGCCTTGGTAATTTCAGCATCATTTTTGACTGTTGCCTTTACTTCTGCCATTATTTCTTTAATCTGCCCATTGAGCATAAGAATACGCATCTTCATCCGTTCTATCGTCTTGGCATTAGGATGTGCCTCTACCTCTTCGGAATGGAGTTGATTTTTGATCATGGTCCGCTCCGTCATGAGTTGGTCTCTTTCCCTGGTTATCTGCCTTAATTCCCTGTATGCTTTTTTAGGCGGCGTCCAATTGCTCGGGTTCTTTTCGAGGCCAAACATAGCAATAGCGGCAGACATGGACTTATCGGTAACAGTTTTGACCTCCAATGTCCTGAAAAAGTTAGTGATCTTATTAGGCATTACTATGCTTAATAAATAGCTTTTACCTGAAAGATAATAAGCCAGGCATTCGTGATACACCCCTGTTGCTTCCATTACAAAGCGCAGGGGCGCAACCGACTCTGTATTTTTTTTAACCCATAAAATAAGCGCCATAAATCCTCTTACATTATTATCAAAGGTTTTATAGGCATATATCTGCGTCATTGTTTCCTCATCCATCCGACCTAAGGAAACATCAAGTTTTTTTTGCGAGACATCTATACCCACAACTTGTTTCAATAATTTTTTAGTCATAAATCTGCATGTTAAAATTCCTAAAAGTGAAAACCCCTCTTCATTTTTCCTCCTGTTGGTTATTCTGGATATACAGCATTGCCATATTCCTTACATTCTGTTCAAACTCAAAAAGGTAAAAAAGAGTGAGGCAATATCTGAAAGACAACATGCTTATAGCTGTTAAGGGTTTCATGCGCTCTCACTCTTTTCACTTATAAAAAATCCATGCAAAGTAGGCGTAAGCCAGGCAATAAAAAAAATATAAATATTTATAAAACCTCCATGTTTGTTGGGGCATGCCCCCAACAAACATGGAGGTTTTATACCTTTATTCTTACACTTGCAAACATAGGAGGGTTTTGCCATTTATCATTTTCATTTTCTATAATAATGTCATCCCTATCGGGATTTTAATCTACTATTGGTTGAATTTCAAACAATAAACCGTCGAACTGACGTTATAATATGGATATGGAACTGGAACGTAAAGGCATTCCCATCAAGAGCCATGCAAAATAAATGGACTATGAATTGCAGGGAAAGAAATAGGATAAGGACACAGACATTTACACAGGCGAGCCCTGGTTTTGCAGCATCAGTTCACTGGCGATCTTTTCCTGCCATCTTTTTTGCTGAGCAATATTGGTACCATGGGTAGTTTCGTCCTCATATGCCTGCTGGCGGGTCTCATATTCCCTGCTCACTTCTGAATAAATATCCATTAATGCCTGTTTAACGCCGGGTGTGCCGGGGTTGAAATTGCTCATGCGATCTTTAAGCTTACGGGTGTAAATTTCACATAGGTCAAAGTGTCCCTGTTCATGGTCCAGGATAGACTGGACACGTGCATCAGAGCGCACCCATGATCTGTTGGTATAGAATGTGTTGTAAACTACGATCTCCGGTTTGCTGCCGGGAGTAGCTGTGTTTGTTTTAAATCCTATACTGCAATAAGTGGCAGCAGCCGACTCATCATGGGTGGCATTCACTGTCCCCCTGAAATCATCCCAGGAAAGCTTTTCATGCTCCTGCCATTGAAATTTATCTTTTACAATTGTTTCATCAGTCTTGCTGTTATCCCTGCCCATGGTCGTTATACCGGGAAAACACATACCAAGCCCTATAAGCGCATACACGCAATTTCTTTGCACACAGTTCATTATGCCTTTGCTATTTAAACGTTGGAAAATCAGAATAACTAAAGTTACGAAAACGGATGCACCTTTTATGTCAGAAAGATTTCACAAATGGGGTTTAACATTTCTTTAAACGGCAATTGCTCATCAGGCTTACGTGTGCAGAAACAGAAATCCACTCCTATAGCGTGGACAGGCACTTCTTTGGCACGGTCTTTAATACTACAAAGTTGAAACAAATTTGACAACAAACAATTACTAAAACAATAAAACTATGAAACGGTTCTTTTTATTTTCAGCGACTTTGCTGATCGGATCTGCGGCCTTTGCGCAGTCAAAGTGTGTAACGGCTCCGGTAAGTATCACAGGCAACCAGGTTACGCTTACCAGCAGTGGTAATAAGTCTGTAACAAACGATGAGGCATATATTTATTACAGCCGGAAACATCATAAGAAACATGAGGGGATGTACACTACCTCCGCCATAAATGATAAAAATCCGTCCAGGCCTATGTTATTGAACTCCGGTACACGTGTAAGTGCATTGCCTGAGTCTTATAATGTTTCCATCAGCACCCCCCAAAGCAATATGGCTGTATGCCCTGATTCTGTAGCGAATCTTGCGGTAAGTATCAATCTGGAAAAAGAGTCTTCTTATACCGGTAACTATCCTAACAGCAGCAGCGACAGTAAAACCTACAAAAAAGTAACAAAAAGGCACTATAAAATGGCTGCAAGGAAAATGTGTAAGATCAAACGTAATGAAGCAAAGATCGCACGTAAGACAGGAACAACTGTAGAAGCAAGATCAGATAAATCATAAACGTGCTATACACAAATCAAAAAACAATCAAAACCATTATTTAAAATACTAAAAAAACTTAAGCTATGAAACGATTATTTTTAATTTCCGCATCATTGATATTGACATCGGCAGCCTTTGCACAATCAAAGGGTTTGTACCAGTTCGATAATGCCGGCACACCTAAAGAAATAACCACACTGGGCGCAGCGCCGGAGTTCCCGTTCCTGAGGAACATGACATCAACGCACCAGGTATATGCAGCCATTAAGCGGCATGCCAATGACCACACTGCCAACATGAACAAGCTGAACGGCCTGCTGATGCAGGTAGGCTATGCCAACGGTGCAAAAGACCTGAAGGAGTCAGATATCTCGCAATCGTATATTCAGCCGAGCACTGAAGGCAATATGGGTAGCCGCGGCTACACCTATAGCTACACCCGCCTGAGCGGAGATGCATCAGAATATAAGGCATGGAAGATAGCTGCGAACGACAACAGTAATGGATATGGCGCTGTATATTTATTGGCAAAATGCGGTAACGCGTTCTTCCCAAAAAATACAAAAACGACAGCCTGCATTACTGTGCCTGTAAGCCTTACACCTGATATGAAACAGGTATCCCTTCCGGCCAGCGGCACTAAAGTAACTACCAGCAATGAAACATATGTTTACTACACCCGCAAGCACCACAAGAAGCATGATGCAGCTTACCCTGTAGCGGGCATTGGTGACAAGTATCCTTCTAAACCTGTTAGAATCAACGCTGCTACTAATGAGAATATAGTACCTGAAACCTATACAGTAAGCGTCAGTGGTCCGCAGAGATCAGTATATGCCTGCAATGACAAGACATTAGATCTTACAGCAAATATCAACCTGGAAAAAACTTCAACTTATACAGGTAACTATCCCAATAGCAATAGCGATAACAAAACCTACAAGAAAGTATCTAAGAGAAATTATAAAATGATAGCCCGCAGAATGCGCAGGATAGAACGTAAAGAAAACAAAATAGCCCACAAGACAGGGGTTCCTGTGTATGTAAGTACTGCAAAGGCCTAACCGCCGAATGCTGAAACTACTTAAGCCGCTACGTAGCGGCTTAAGTAGTTTCAGACCTATCCCGCACATGTTCACATGCGTCATGTTTTTTGCTTTTTCAAACAAACATACATGACCGATAAGAATGCTACTAAAAATGAAATGGACAGTAAAGTAATTTACTGGCACAATTATTAGGCTTAATATAAAAGCTTTAGCGATGATGCACAATAACGATAATTATTCAATGTGGGGAATGCCTATGTACGGGTGGTTCTTTGGGGTAATCTTAATCATATTATTGATGGTGTTTTTAACACAATACCGCAGAAGGAAATGAACGTTCCGTTGCAACGGCATAGTTTTTAAAGAGATTAAACATATATAGTCATATAAATAAACAAAGTATCATGGGTTATCACGAGTACCAAAAATGTATTGATTCCTGCCTAAAATGTGCGGCAACTTGTAATCATTGTGCATCTTCCTGCCTTTCAGAAAAGGATGTAAAAATGATGGCGAAATGTATCCAGTTGGACATGGAATGTGCGGCACTATGCTATGCCGCGGCACAACTTATGAGTTTAGGTAGCGTTCACGCTAAAGCAATTTGTAAACTATGCGCTGAGGCGTGCAAAGCTTGTGCTGATGAATGCAAAAAACATCAAAACGACCATTGCAAGGAGTGTGCAGATGCTTGTAGTAAATGCGCTGACGAGTGTTCGAAAATGTAATGATGCCCCAGGAGTGGAAACAGGTAGGCTGCCGGACTTTGTGTTTAATGTGGTTTTCATCTTAATAACTAGTCGTCCCTCAAAAAGTCGGTTTTAAAATTTTGGGCAAAAAATTACGAAAAACAAATATATACATGATATAAATGAGTCGCCAACGTCTATTTGCCTCTGTACGCCAGAGGTTCATGACTCGCTTAAAATTCATTGCAG
>CAISOH010000328.1 GCA_903887005.1 uncultured Bacteroidota bacterium
CCTGAAGGGGGACCATCTATTCAGCTTCTGCAAGGACTTTCAGCATTGGTTCTTCTTTGTGCTTTATTTGCTTGTACATGATTTGATAAAACCCCGAACCCCTCCCGCTGAAAAAACGGGACCTTGTTCCGGGGGACCATCTATTGAGCTTCTGCAAATAGCTTTCAGCAATAGCTCTCCTGTGTGCTTTATTTATTTGTGGTTGATTTGATTACAGCTTTATTTCATCTTCAACTACAATTGTTGCTGAAGTGTATTGCTGCCCAGGTTTTGTGCTGTAATCTTCGAAGGCTATGCTGTAACGGAGTTCGCGGACACGGTAATTGTCGGTGCGTTTCTGGGTGCTTGTACTGGTTCTTATCATGCTGCCAAAATCATCTCCGGGGGCCCAGCCCTGTATTGTTTTGTGAAGCGCCCATTCTATATCATAATAGCCTATGGCCTGCTGTAAATAGGTGGATGGGGTAACCTGTGAGCTATTACTATATGGCGCAAAACCTAACCGCAATACAACAGTGCCTTTTGCGGTCTGAACATTTTCACCAAGGTTTTCGAAGTTGAAATCCTCAAAATCTATCAGCACACATGGCCATGCTACCGGCGGGCGTGTGCCTGTTTTTAATTGCCCAAGGTCCTGGTCTATGTATTTGATCGTTGCTACGTTGGTTTGTATCTGTTGCTGAATGGCAAGGAAGATGTTTGCGAAAGGGGAGTTCATGATTTGATAAAGAGTTAAAGGGTTAAACGGTTAATGAGTTAATGGGTTGAAATGCCAGGAAATCTGATTAGTTTTCCGGAAGCGGGACGCTTCCGCATTTTAGGACGAAGCGAGACGCTTCGACCAGTGGGTCGGTGTCGCCGCCTTCAAGCACATTGCCTGTGCTGAAGCCGAGCTCAAATCGCTGGGCCTGCACCAAGTGACCTGCGATGATCAGTAATATGAACAATAGAAGGGTTTTCATTACAGCTATACAAAAATACCAAACATTTCATTACGTAACACACAGTGGACCGGCAAATTGTTACTTACCACCGGGTATGCCATACGTATCATACCAATAACTCTCAGCCACCGGTACCATTTGGGCTACTTCTTTATCTATTGCTACGCGGGTTTTGAGGTAGTCTATGTCCATGTCTTTGGCGAACACGAAGTGGCCGTTTGTGACAGGGTATCCGTAGGATTGCAGTATGGAAAGAAATTTAGGGCTGTTGAGCATGGCAGCGGTGTAGATAATGTCGCTTTTGGTGATCTCGTACTGCTGTTCCAGGTGCACCTTGCTTTGGGCATAGCCTGTGCTGTAGCTGCTGGTGGTAGTCTCGGTATTACCGAGTATGGTAATGGACATTTCTTCATTCAGCGCCTTAATAAAGGATAACTGAAGATTGCCGTCCGAATTGTTTTGCTTGCCGTCCTTTATCTCGAAGTCAGCCTGGCGGGGTATCATCATGGAGAGGGAACTGCCGCTTTCTTCCAGTATCTTTCTGAGTTCCAGTTTGGTCTGCTCATCATAAGAGTCGTATTTAATGATGCGCACCGGCTGCCCAAAGAGTTCTATGTACTGCGACCAGTCTGACAGGCCACCGCGCTTATACAGACTATATGGGGCGCATTTGAGCAGCAGGCCAAGGTCTTTTGTTTCGCCCATTACCCATACATTTTCCAGGTCGGCATAAGGTATGCCATCTGTACCTGTTTGTTCAAATGCTATTATACCAAGTTCGGGTTTTATGTGTTTGCGGGGTATGTTTTCATACGCCAGTTCTTTGCCGGGAATAAACTCAATTCCTGAAATGCCCCATAGCTGGGTCTCCATGATGGTGCGCATAATATCGCGAAAGGCGAGTGAATGGATCAGTTCTTCAACTGCCTGGTCCTTTTTGCCGCCGGTTTCAAAGTATATTTCCTTGTTGAGCACGGCATCTATGCGCTTGGCAATCACGCCCGATAAATGGCCGTCCAGCACCACATCCTCATACAGATCATAAAGCCGGGAGCGATTGGGATAATAAACAGATTCGGCGCTGGTAAGGGCGCCACGCCAGGTTAGAATGTCTTTTCTGCTGCGGTCGGCAGAGCGGATATTGAGTTCGTTAACAATAATTGTTTCCTGCCGGGGTTCGGTTTTGTGTGATTTGATCATTTGTGTTTTTTTAATTATTATATTAATTACAAACTGAAAATTATTATCTTGCCGCGCATTCTATAAAAACCATCATGAGGCAATTAATAGCGGACCTGTCTAAAATTATATATAAGATATCCGGCCATATAATTATTTCTTTAATTCTTTCAATAATTTACGTTACTTTACTGAATTTTTTAACGATATACGGCCTGGTAATCTTATTGGAAGATTGGTTGCCTCAATTATCTTACTTACATAAACCCTTTGCTTTTCCGTACTATATAGGTACTGCTTTAATCCTGTTTTCGTTTAACTACTGGCTGATGCTGCCATTGGAAAATTTAAGGAAAGAAATAGATTTAAAATCTGCTGAAATAATGCCCCTGATTGTTTATTCCGTTGTTTCCTCGCTGATTTTTGCTTACATTCTCCTGATTAATCGTATGATTTAGTGTAAAACCAGGCGCTTAGTACTGTTCAAGGGTGTATAACATCAGGGCGAATTCAATTCAACCCCACAACAAATAGTTCGGGTATTTTTTCGCTGAACATCAGATGAAACGGATGAATAAGCGAACAGAAGTGTAATTCTCCCCAACCTTTTTCGAAATATGAAAAGTACATGATGGTAATGGCTTAATTGCTCAATGGCTTAATGACTCAATGCGAGAAAAATGTGGCAATGTGAGAATGCGGTTTAATAATAATTGTTTCTTTTGGGATTGCTGTTCCAGTTGATGGAATCGCCGGGAGGCACCGACTCTGATGTGGTATCGAGGTATGGCCAGCCCTGCGGCTGCGCCTGGCCGTTCATAATATTTTTAAGAGCGGCTATTGCATCCTGGTATGCAGTGCGGAAGGCTGTATAATCTATGCCGGAATTTGAAAGGCGCAGTAAGTGCCAGCAGGCAAGGTCTTTTACAAGGCTTTTCAGGTATTCGTCCTGCACGGTTGGAGATACGGTGTCAGTGCCGAATAATTGTACCAGGTCGTAACGCGAAAGGTACATTTTGGCTTCCTGTATGGCGGTTGTAATTGCGCGGCCTGTAATGGTACTGTCTGCGCGTGTGATTTCGGTGATGACCTCGGCATAGATGTTTGTAGCGAGATCTGTGGCTGTGATGATTGGCATTGTTGTAGGGGATTTGGAATTAGGAATTTGGAATTAGGAATTGGGATTGTTTCGCTGAAAGTAATTACGGGAAATGTTGTATAAAAAAGTTTCTCGCAAAGGCGCGAAGACGCAAAGTTTAGGTTTTGAGTAAATTATATAAATCAAGATCGCAAAGGAGAGGAATGCACAGGATACTTATTATGCTATTTCTACAATCATCATGTCAGTATATTTTATTCGGCATCGTTTTCTTTGTCTTTAATTTTTTTGCTTTTAGACTTTGCCGGGGCGTCTTCATCTGATTCTTCATCGTCATCATCATCCTTATTCTTTTTGTGGATGACTGCCTTTTCTTTAGGCTTGCCGGTAGTGATATTTTCCTGTTTGTCTGAGGCGGCTTCCTTATCCGCTTCTATGGCTTCCTGGGTACGATTGACAGAGATTATTTTTTTTGTTGTGCGGTCGAATATCACTTCGTACATATTAGTTGAATTATCGCCGACATCCAGCCTTATAAAGCCCTGCAGGTTTTTACTTTTACCGTCCTCTTCATCATCTAATGAGTCAACAATTGCCAGTACTTTTATGGCAGCGCCTTTATTCGCCTTTTGCAACACAGGTATTTTCTTACGCTCATCCTGGTATTGCTTCAGTCCCAATATCTGCCTGTGAAAAACCACATAGTCGTTTTTGTTGTTGATCCTTGTTGTTCTTGCCTGGTTTTTTTCATCCTTTTCCTCGCGCGTCATTTTTTCTTTTTGGGCGAAAGAGGTGATACTTAGCAGGAGTAACAGCAGGAATACAATGGAGATCTTATTTTTCATCAGTTGGTTATGTGTGTGCAAATTTCTGTTTTTTTTCGGTAAAAAGAAGGATTGATTGTTTTCATGATTAATGACATCTGCTAATGTGAAATTTATTCCTTTTTCTCATTGTTGTTGTATTTGGTCCGAGCCTTGATTAAACTTCATTATAACACTCATCGTTGTCATGGTTCGGCGCGAGGTTCGGCGTGGCTGCCAATGACAGGAATTGTAAATGATTAATTTTCAGTCACTTAAAATCATCTCTTTTTTCAGCTTTGCCTTCATTATCTGTCCTGCTCGAGTGTTCATTTCTTTTTCTTGCTCCCGCCGAAAAAGCGGGACAGGCGCCAGAAACGAACCAAAGAAAAGGGCACTTTTGCCGAAATGCTCCGCATGGCAAAAG
>CAISOH010000329.1 GCA_903887005.1 uncultured Bacteroidota bacterium
ATCCAACTACTAACCGACGTCAAAAAAGTGTGGATAGATGGCAAATGGTATCTCAATGAATTTACAAATGAAACAAAAAAATTAATTGACAAACTGAAAATCAAACTATAATACGTAAATCCTTTCCAAGTTACGGATTAAAGAACCGGATGGAGTGGACTTTATAATTAAAAGCGAACCTTTGACGAAGGATGAAAAAATCGCAATAAGCGAATATATCCGCAATTACAAAGTTGCCCATCCCGATAAACCGGAAACAAAAAGAAGAGTCAGGAATACGCGAAAAAAGAGTTTGGTATAAAAATTGGCTTAACTAATGTTATACTCCAAAAGGATAGGTGTCAGGAACTTCTTTTCCATGTGGTAATATATGCAGCGGATTTACTGCATGGGTATGATCCAAATATATAAATGCATCATATCGCAGCGGCATAATACTCGGTACATAATTGCCAAATTTTTCATATTCCGGATTGTAAACAACTCCTACGGCGCGATGATTTATGTGGTTTTCCATAAACACATCTTCATTAAAGTCTTCCATAATAAGCAGTTTATTTACATCGCCTGCATTATGTGCAAGATATTCCCAACTTCCTTTCACTGCCTGCGGCATATTTATTTTCCGAATTTCCGCGCCCCAGCTCCTCCCGGCGATAACACTGCCACTATATGAACCAAATCCAACTAATATCACTCCTTTTTCATGGTGCTGACTTCTTGCCAATTCTCCAATGTTGTACATTCCTTCATCAACCATATCCGTTGCTCTTGCATCTCCTATATGTGTATTATGGGCCCAGATAACAGCTTTTGATTTTTTTCCATGAAAGTCAAGTAATTTTTCCAGGGTATCAGCCATGTGGCGGTCGCGGATATTCCATGAATGCGGCCCGCCATGTATCATAGCCCGGTAATACTTTTCGGCGTTAACGGTAATCAATGCATTTTGCTCTGTGCTGAAGACATTTTCGTGATCGGTATTGTATTGAGGCACTTTATGTCTGATTTCAGCAAGCAGGTTTATCACTTCTGTTTTACATAGTTCAGGTACCATCATGGTAGCCCTGGCATAGGATTGACCTTCTCCTTCTTTATATGGCTCAAAACATTTGAACGCTTCCTGAGCTATTTTAAGCGATATTGGATCAACACGCTTTAAATAATCCATTATAGATTCCAATGATTCCCACAGGCTATAAACATCAAGGCCATAAAAACCAACTTTTTTCTCTTTTGATAAAGGAAGGTTTTCTTTGCGCAGCCATTCCGTTAATGCAACTATTTCCCAATTTGCCCACATCCACGTCGGCCATCGGTTAAATGCATGTAATACATTAAATGCGCTTTCTCCGGCATTTTGGTAATTTTTGATAAAACGGTTAATCCGGTAGCAATCCGGCCAATCGCCTTCCACTGCAATAAAGTTGAATCCTTTTTCCAGGATGAGTTTTTTTGTAATGGCAGCACGCCATGTATAATATTCATGTGTTCCATGAGAAGCTTCTCCGAGCATTACGATGCGGGAATCTCCGATTCGGTCCATTAATGGTTTAAGGTCTGCTGGATTGCTTAAAGGATGGGTTTTTTTGTTAATCAGCCTTATGGCTGTTGCTTCATCCATTTGACTTACTGATGTAAAATACCGTCCCATGTGTAAACGATTTATTTATACAAAGTGACCTAAAAAAAATATTACGGGGTCTGACTTCAATCAAGGCAGGTATTGATAATAGTCATTGTCCTGAAAATCCAGGGAAAATACTTTTACACAAAATTTTATCCATTGAGCCAGGGTTATCACAAAGAGGTTCTCATACCAGTATTAAATGCCGAACTGGAAGGTGAATTAACTATTCCAAAAGGAGCAAAAGGCATAGTCGTTTTTTCACACGGCAGTGGCAGCAGCCGGAAGAGCGCCCGAAATCAAATGGTTGCACAGCGATTACACCAGCATAATTTCGGTACGTTGCTTTTTGATTTACTTACGGAAGAAGAAGATAAGAGGTATCTCAACCGGTTTAATATAGACTTGCTATCTGTAAGATTAATCGCCGTCACTGAATGGTTAAGTGCGCAAAAAGAATTCAGCGTTTACAAAATCGGGTACTTTGGTGCAAGTACAGGTGCGGCATCTGCTTTAAAAGCCGCATCCATTTTCCCGAAAATCAGTGCGGTTGTGTCGCGTGGTGGCAGGCCTGATTTAGCAATGGATGTATTGGACAAAATTAAAGCGCCTGTTCTACTTATAGTGGGCAGCCTTGATTATGATGTGATTCAATTAAATAATACAGCTTATGGTAAATTGAAGTGTGAGAAAAAGCTGAAAATAATTGATGGGGCTTCTCATTTATTTGAAGAGGAAGGGACTTTGGATAAAGTAGCGGAAGAGGCTATACAATGGTTCGAAAAAAATTTAATATCCGTTAATAAATCAAATACAGAAATTTATGTTTAAAGATAGAATTGAAGCCGGTTTTGCATTGGCAAATAAATTGAAAAAATATAAAAATGCAAATGCAATTGTTTTAGCCGTACCCAAGGGCGGCGTACCTATAGGGTACATAGTAGCAACGGAATTGGGATTACCAATGGGATTGATACTTTCAAAAAAAATAGGGCACCCTTTTAATAAAGAATATGCAATAGGGGCTGTAAATCTTTGGGGGAGTTTTGTAGTTCCGCACGAAGAAGTTTCCCAGGAATATATTGACAGGGAGATAACACGGATCCGCACAAACCTGAAAGCAATGCAAAGGAAATTTATGGTTGGAACAGAACCGGAAAAAATCCTTAATAAAACAGTAATTGTTATTGACGATGGAATTGCTACAGGGAATACTTTATTGGCGATAAATATTCTAAAGCAGCATCACCCGGCTAAAATAATTATTGCGGTACCGGTTTCATCAATATCTGCCTATGATGTACTATCTAAGCAGGTTGATGAAATTATTGCTTTAAAAATACCGAAATATTTTGCGGGAGTAGGCGCTTATTACGAGCAGTTTGAAGATGTGAGCGAAGAGCAGGTGTTGCTCTACCTGGAAAAGGCAAGAAAAGGAACCAGTAAGCTTATGAAAACAATCCAATAATTATTAACTCTTAAAAACAAAACAATGAACAACAAAAATTTTTGCCAAAGCTGTAGTATGCCACTCGATAGTCATGAAGTACTGGGAACTGAAAAATATGGTTCTCTGAGCCTGGAGTATTGCAAATACTGCTATGAACACGGCGAATTCATTAATCCCGATATGACATTGGAAGAAATGAAAACTATGGTGAAAACAGAAATGGAGAAAAAAAATATTGCTCCGGCCATTATTGAGAAAGCAATAAATGATTTGCCTGATTTGAAACGTTGGAAAAAAGAACCTGAATTCTCTTTACAATGAACGATATACTCAGAAATATCTACGAAAGGCGGGCTGTGAGAAAGTTTAAAAATACGCCTGTCTCTAAAGATCTCATTGATATACTACTGGATGCCGGGCGTATGGCCCCTTCTGCAATGAACCGGCAACCATGGAGATTTTACGTGCTTACAGATACCAAAAAAATAAAAGCTTTCTCAAAGGAAATCGCGGAAATCGCAATTAAAGAAATAAAACATGTAAGCCTGAAAGAAGTTGCGAAAATGACACTGAGTTTTTTCCATCTTTCAACAATGATTGATTTTTTAAAAAATGATGATCATATTTTTTACGGAGCTCCTGTTGTCATCCTCATTACTTCCCCGGTTAAGGATGAGTGGGGAGCCCTGGATATTGGCATGTGCGCGCAAAATATAATGCTGGCGGCAAAAGCAATCGGATTGGATACCTGCCCGGTTGGATTTGCAAAGTTTGTAACTCAAACCAGGGACTTTTATTCACTTAATATTCCGGGAACAGAACTGGTTCAACTTGCTGTAATTGCAGGCTATGGAGATGAACAGCCAGAAGTGCATGAGCGGATAGAAAATAACGCAGTGTATATTTAGTTTAGTAGCTTTATGTAGTTATTTCAAAAGACAAAAATTCAATATTATGCCTCAGTATATTTTAAAGTTTAGCAACATCAACGCCTCGGACATTGGTAAAGTAGGCGGAAAAAACGCCTCGCTGGGTGAAATGTTTAATCATCTTTCCTCAGAAGGTATCAATATACCCGATGGATTTGCTACTACTTCTGAGGCTTTCTGGTACTTTATTCAATATAATAAACTTGGAGATCCTTTAAAGTCGTTATTATCCGGGCTTGACAGAAAAGGATTTACTAATTTAAAAGAAACAGGAGCGCAGGCGCGAAAGCTGTTTTTATCTGCTAAATTCCCGGCTGATTTAGCTAGTGAAATAAGCGCTGCATACAAAACCCTTTGTAATGGTGTGGATTTGGAAGTTGCTGTGCGTAGCAGCGCTACTGCTGAAGATTTGCCGGAGGCCAGTTTTGCGGGGCAGCATGAATCGTACCTGAATATTAAAGGCAATGATGAGTTGATAAATGCAGTGCAAAAATGTTTTGCTTCCTTATATACAGACAGAGCTATAAAATACAGAGAGGATAATGGTTTTGGTCATGACAGGATCGCATTGTCTGCAGGTATTCAGAAAATGGTGAGGTCTGATAAAGCCTGTTCGGGCGTGGGTTTTACATTGGAACCGGAATCCGGTTTTAGAGACGTGATTCACATATCCGGCGTTTGGGGGCTGGGTGAAAATATAGTGCAGGGGACTGTTACGCCAGATGAATTTTTTGTATTTAAGCCATCGCTCAAGGCAAAGAAGAAGGCAATTATCCAAAAAAATCTTGGAGAAAAATCCCTGATGATGATCTATGCCGTGAATAACCAGGAAGGCACAATCAATCTGGATACACCAACAGACCTGAAAGAAAAGTTTGTTCTGACCGATGATGAAGTTACCACGTTGGCTGAATGGGCTTTAAAAATAGAAGAACATTATCAAAAACCAATGGATTTTGAGTGGGCTAAAGACGGATTAAACGGCAATTTGTACATAGTACAAGCCCGGCCGGAAACTGTACACAGCCGTAAGATTGGCTTAAAGATTCATGAATATAAATTAATAGAAAAAGGCAAAGTATTAACTACCGGCGAAGCCATTGGCAGCAAAATCACCTCTGGCATAGCCCGGATATTGCATTCCCCGAAAGATTCCAATAAACTGAAGCCGGGTGAAATTGTGGTTACAGAATTGACAAGCCCCGACTGGGACCCAATTCTTAAAAATGCCGTTGCAATCATAACAGACAAGGGTGGGAGAACCAGCCATGCGTCTATCATTGCACGGGAAATAGGGGTGCCTGCAATAGTAGGGACGGGCAATGCAACTACTACAATAAAGGACGGAGCATTGATTACGGTATCTTGTGCGTCGGGTAAAACAGGTACGGTATATGAAGGTAAGATCAACTGGAAAGAGACTGAATTTGATGCAGGCAATATTAAAATGCCGGAACATACACAACCGATGCTGATTGTAGGCGATCCGGAAAAAGCATTTAAGCTTTCTTTCTATCCGAATAATGGGGTAGGGCTGATGCGGCTGGAATTTATCATTAATGACACGGTAAAAGTGCATCCTATGGCATTGATTAAATTTGACGAAATAACGGATAAAGACACTAAAGACAAAATTGAGCAACTGACCCGTCAATACGCAAGTAAAGAGCTGTATTTTATTGATAAACTTTCACAGGGCGTTGCCGTAATTGCGGCAGCTTTTTATCCAAAAGACGTAATAGTAAGAATGAGCGATTTTAAGACCAATGAATATGCCAATCTATTAGGCGGCAGGGATTTTGAGCCGGTAGAAGAAAATCCGATGATTGGTTTCAGGGGGGCATCGCGTTATTATAATCCCCGCTATAAAGCAGGATTTCGCTTAGAGTGCGAGGCTATGAAAGTAGTCAGGAATGAGATGGGCTTAACGAATGTTAAACTCATGATCCCCTTCTGCCGCACGGTAGAAGAAGGGAAAAAAGTAATTGCTGAAATGCGTGAGAATGGATTAACGCAGGGAGTGAACGGTCTCGAAATTTATGTAATGGCTGAAATACCAAGTAATGTGATCCAGGCGGAAGATTTTGCAGAGGTGTTTGATGGTTTTTCAATTGGCTCCAATGACCTTACGCAACTCACTTTGGGCATAGACCGCGACTCGGCAATAATAGCGGATTTGTTTAGCGAACAGAATAAATCAGCCAAGACCATGATTGCAATGGTTATTGCGAAAGCTAAAAAATCGAATACCAAAATCGGGCTGTGCGGACAGGCGCCAAGCGATTACCCTGATTTTGCTCAATTTCTTGTGGAGCAGGGAATAGATAGTATTTCTTTTAACCCGGATGCTTTACTCAAAGGCATTGAAAATATCTGTAAAGCAGAGGTGAAAGCAAAAATGATGGTTGCTTAAAGGTTATTGCGAAAATATTTGATTCCTAAATTACTCATCAAATACTGGAAGTAATTAAAATTTCCAATGCAGTAATCCATATTATTCAAAATACCAATAATCAAAGGGCTGGCAGTTTCTGCCAGCCCTTTGATTATTGTCAGCCATGGATATAAGCTGTAGGGTGAAAGTCCCGAATACCTTTACAGCAGGGAGTATTAGCCAAGAGCAAGGGTGTAGTGGGTCACTGCGAATCTGAAAGAAGCTGGCGGCAAACGTTCGGGCTGACGAACAGAAACTGTGTATAAGGCGGGGCTATATGGGTGATGTTGCATAAGAAACAAAAGCCCTTTACTGTACGAAATACAGCTACGTAAATACACCGGTTACATAAACACATATATCCTTACCCTGAGAGATCTTTCATTAAAGTTTGCCGAGAACAACGCTCAACAACAAAGTCTTTACAAAACAAGGCTATTAGTACCTTAAAAGTAAAATCTTTGCACTTTTTGGCAGAATATTTAAGCTGCTTTAGCTAAGTCTGGAACCATAACCATG
>CAISOH010000330.1 GCA_903887005.1 uncultured Bacteroidota bacterium
AATAGCCACCTTTAATAATAACTCATGCATGAATTTAGCCGAATTATTTGCTGATAGGCAAGGTTCATACCTTAACGAGTTTAATCTATTCTTATCCTACTTCAATAGAATTCCCAATTTTATTCACGAAATAAACATTGACTGCGAAAAAGCAAATCTATGGTTTGCCAATAGCTACAAAAGCGAAATCAAAGATTGGTATTACGACAAGCGATACTTAAAAGGATGTAAGCAAGCAAAATTTGATGACGTTTTTTACATGCTTGATAAGGATCTTATGGTAGATTTTGACACAACTCAATCCATTGTACGATTCCTTTTTCGGGAAACAGATATTAAGGTTGTTGAGTTAATAATTAAAGGCTTGAAAAAATTCAAAGAAAGGAAAGTAAGAAGCAAACCCGAAATTTCACTCTTAGTAAATACCAAATTAGGTATTGATACTCATCCCCTCAAAATTACAAGACCGAAACTAAACATTGAGGATAACTACAATGATGATTTCAAACAAATCCATCAAACCATTTTAAAAAGGCTTTCAAAGAAGAATGATAAAGGGATTGTGTTATTGCATGGAAAGCCAGGTACAGGTAAAACGTCATACATCCGCTACCTGATTACAAGGCTGAGAAAAAATGTTATTTTTCTTCCGCCAAATATGGCTGGGGCGATTACTAATCCGGAATTAATCACTGTATTGATAAGTAATCCAAACTCTATCTTTGTCATTGAAGATGCTGAAAATATAGTAGTAGATAGGAATTCAGACGGGCATTCGCCTGTCTCAGCATTACTAAACATTTCTGATGGATTGCTTTCCGATTGCCTGAATATTCAGATAATTTGTTCCTTTAACACCGATATTTCAAAAGTGGATAGCGCCTTGATGAGGAAAGGCAGGTTAATTGCCAAGTATGAATTTAAAGAACTGGAGGTCGCCAAGGCACAGCACCTTTCAAATAAATTATCACTTCAAACTAATGTCTATAAACCAATGACCTTGTCTGAAATTTACAATTTTGACGACATGAATTTCCAAGCCACTAATCAGAAAAGACCGATAGGATTTCAAACCATTTTGAACGCAGTTAACCAGAATCATCAATTATGATCAGCGCATTCACAGCAATCGATTTTGAAACAGCAAATGGCAAACGGTGGAGTATATGCCAGGTGGGTTTAGTTAGAGTAGAGAACGGCAAAGTAAAAGAGCAATATTCCTCGCTGGTTCAACCACCAAATAATTTCTATTGGGATAACTTTATTGATATACATGGAATCACACCGGCAATGACTGCAAATGCACGAACATTTGATAAGGTATGGAAAGAGATGAAGCCATTCATTAAAGACCAAAATTTGGTTGCCCACAATGGTTTTGCATTTGACTTTCATTGCCTCAAACAGACTCTGGAGCATTATAGCCTTGCTGTTCCCAAGTACACTGGACATTGCACTTATAAAATTTATAAGGAAAGCTTGTCAACATTATGCAAAACGTATAATATTACATTGAATCACCACGATGCTTTGAGCGATGCGTTGGCTTGTGCTAAACTTTTTAATTTACATTTAGGATAAAATAGGAAACAATTATGGAAAGAGAGTCAACAATTAGAAAACTATTTTCTGACGGTAAAATTCAATTTGTTATTCCCCCTTACCAAAGGGCATATTCTTGGGGTGCAAACAAAGATTCAGAAAAAGATAGGCAAGTCATCCAGTTCATTGATGATTTAAAAGAACAAAAGAAGAAATACTTCTTAGGTCATTTTCTTTTTGAAAAAAACAAAGAAGATGAAAACAAATTCTTTGTTATCGATGGGCAACAACGTATAACATCAATAGTTATTTTTTTTAGCTGCTTACTTAAAATACTAGCAGAGAGAGAGAAACAAGGTGAGCAACTTTTAGACGGGGAAAATGAAGTAGTTGAATTATGGAGGCTAAAAGAAACCTTTTTGCAAATCGGCAAAAGAAGGAAATTTAAAACAGTTGATTATGATGATAATTATTTTGAAAACCTTATACTAAACCATAATCAGGAGGTAATTGCGAATACTGTTTCCAAGCATAGATTAAGTGATGCATACTCATACTTTTTGGCAGTAATGGATAATGAATCTTCATCAGAAATTTTAAGATGGAAAGTGATAATTGAAGAAGCTGTGATCACAACTTTTGAAGTAAATAACAAAATTCAGGCTACTCAAATTTTTGGGTTTCAAAATGACCGAGGAAAAGATTTAACAAACTTAGAAAAGCTAAAGGCTTTGTTGATGTATCAGATATACTTGCACAGTGACGATATAGATTCAATTGATGCAATTCAATATGTTGAAAGAGAATTTTCCGAAATATATGAGAAGACAGAAAGAATTGAAAGACTTAATGAAGACCAGGTCTTAAATCATTATAGTATTGGATTTCTAAAAGGTTGGGAATCTCCTCTCGAAAACGTTAAAAAGGAACTTGCAAGCACAACCAACAAAGAGCAATGGAT
>CAISOH010000331.1 GCA_903887005.1 uncultured Bacteroidota bacterium
ATTATCTGTCCTGCTCGAGTGTTCATTTCTTTTTCTTGCTCCCGCCGAAAAAGCGGGACAGGCGCCAGAAACGAACCAAAGAAAAGGGCACTTTTGCCGAAATGCTCCGCATGGCAAAAGATAGCCTAACGCTGAAATGTGGGGGAAAGCTATTAAAGGTTACCCTTGTTGGCGGGGCTTTGATTTAACGAAAGAATCTAAATTTAGCCTGAGCGCTGTTTGCATTTATTCCTTATGAACTGTCATTTTCAAAGAGCTTGTGCGCAACAAATTGTTTACTTACAATGACAATTGCTTAAATCCTGATTTTGTTTACTGCTGAAAGTGCCGAATTATTCATCCCAACTGCGCTCCTGGGCAATAAATTTCTTCAAATTTTCCCGGCGTTCTTCGTTTGAATTTGGGGTGCACTTCGGAAGTTCTTTATCCGGGGGAAGTGTGTTGATGGTTTCTTCATCCGGGAGTTCCAGTCCTGCCGCAGCGTAGGCTTCTATGATCTCGGGATCAGAGAAAAATTCTTCCCGTGCATCTAACTGCTGCTCGGTTTTATCTTCTTCTATCCAGGGGATACGGCCTGCGATACCTGTACAATTTTCAGGCAAAAGATTGGCGGCATATATATCGGCGCGCCCGGACATATATTCATCTACATATGGCATGATGTCTTCGGCCATCTTAGGGTTTCTTTTTCTTAGCCCTTCCAAAAAGAACCCAAACATTTCCATGCTTTCATTGAGCGTGGAGCGGTTCTTTAATTTGCCGATAGTGCCGGCCAATTTATACAGGGTGTCCGCGTCTTTGTTTGAAACAGGGTTTGTGACGCGGCGCTCTGACAGATAATATTCGGTGAGGTGGCCTATAAGGTGGTAGCAGTTTTCCGCCAGGATGGATGGCAGATGGGTGGCGGACTTTTTAAGCCTGTTCCAGTTGCCTTCCTTTATCCAATAGGTGAGGCTTCGGCGGCTGATGCTGAGCAGTTCGGCAATCTGCGATTTGGTAAGATCTGTCTGGAAAAAGAGGTTTTTAGCCTGTTGCTTTTTTTCGAGGTTCATTTGTTTGATTGGATTTTTAGCTCCGCCTTTCCCCTGAGAGTTCTGGCAGGTGAGTGATAAAAGAAATGGAGTTGTAACAATTAAATATTAAAATCTCTCGCAAAGGCGCAAAGGCGCGGATTTTCAGTGTTTTGTTTTTAAGACCGCAAAGGTGTTATGTGTAATTTTTACAAGCATCAGAGGCAGATCTACGTATGAGCCAGCATATTTTTAATCCTTAATTGATATTATTCCGGTGTAAAATTGTGGCGGATTTTTGGTTTTTGCAAAACGACTTTTAATGATAGTACGAAAAGTGTACTGTCATATACACGTATGCGTATATCATAGATCTTTTTTTGGCGATAATTATCTGAATTATAATGTGGTATATGTTAGAAAGTGCTCGTGACGGGTCAAAGTGATGTTATGATGGGTTTTTGTGTTGCGAAAACGATGATATTAGTGAATTTTTTAGTGTGATTTTGGTATTTTTGGGGGTATTTACCGGTGCTATCATATGACATATCTCAATACGGATTTGGCAAGATGATGAAAATATTCCGAGTTAATTGTAATTTTGTAACAATAACTATGAAATATGAATTACAGAATCTCATTCACGGAAAGGGCGGAGATGGCAAGACAAATTCTATCCAGGAAATCGCCGGTTACCTTAGAACAGGCAAAGAAGCAAGTGCAGGAAATGAAGGAAAGAAGTACACAAAACAACAAGAAGAAGCGCGGTTAACCGATTTTATTAATAAGAATCATCTTTGGTATCCCTTTCCTATAAGTGAACATAATAAAATAGGTGAAGGTGCAGAACAGAAAGTTTACTACGATCCGGAGAGAGGAATATTGTTCATAACAATTCACTTATAGGATAAAATAAAATGAAAACATCTGATGTCGCAGCTGGTGTAATTTTTGCCGCATTGCTAATTGCATTGATAATATATGGGTTTCTAGTTAGGAAGGTAGACAGGTCAAAATGGGTTAAGACAATTGGCGTTGTTAAGTCGTTAACTTATGGTCGTTCAGGAACCAGAGGCGTTACATTTACTACAGGAGAGGGAGCTATTGAAGACGCTTTGGCAGATTATGGACTGCCTGGAAGATGCCCCGGAGATACATATGAAATTCTTTATAACCCGCAAGATCTAAGAGAAATTTATATTTTAGAAGATAAACCACTTTTTTTAGAAGGTGAAGCAATTGATACAACTATAGGGGTGATCACAAATAGTCCAAAAGCAGATGTTGGTGATGGTTATAAAAGAACTTGTGCAGATTTTGAGTACATCGGTGACAGCAGGGAGTACAAGAGAACTCAGGTAATCCAAGTTCCTTTCGATAAACCATTAATAATAAAAAAAGGGATGAAATTTAGAGTTCGATATTGGCTGCATAATCCTCAACGCTCAATTTTGGACTTTCTCCCGCTGCGCTAAGACTTAAACCAGGGGGAATCTTTCTTTGAACTTGGTGCGTACTTTGCCGGACGGAGTCCTTCGTTCTATTGCTGGATTTAAGTCCCGCTTCGCTAAGACTTAAACCAGGGCAGAATCTTTCTTTGTGCTTAGTGCGTACTTTGCCGGACGGAGTCCTGCTTTTTATTACTGGATTTAAGTCCCGCTACGCTTAGACTTAAACCAGGGTGGACAAGGCTACGCAAAAAAAAAACAGGGATACCTCCCGGCATCCCCATTTATATATTCCACAAAACTAAAACTTTATAAGATTGTCCAGGTTTTATCGCCGGAAAGAATTTTATCGAGCGATGTTTTGCCTTTACGGGCTATTTGATTATCTATCTGGTTTTGCATTTCTACTTCATAAGTAGGGCGGTCTTCTGAATAGAACACACCGAATGGACGGGGAAATTCAACACCATTATACAGGGTATCAAAGAAACTGGCAAGAATGTGCGCCTTTGTTTTATCCTGCTCATCATGTATCCAAAGGTCATTCACTGATACGCCATCATCTTTCAGGTTAACGATTACCGGGGTCACGCCGTCTAATTTTATTCCTTTATCCTCCGTATTTCCAAAGATGAGGGGTTTGCCCTGCTCTACAAACAGCGCTTTTTCTTTTTTTGTTTCTTTATCGGAATAAGCGAAGAAAGCGCCATCATTAAACACCGCGCAATTCTGGTAAATCTCTACAAACGAGGTGCCTTTATGTTCATGCGCGCGTTTCAGCACCATTTGCAAATGTTTCGGATCACGGTCCATGGAACGGGCAACAAAGCTGCTTTTGGCGCCGAGCGCTAATTCACTTGGGTTGAATGGTTCTTCGACAGAGCCGTAAGGAGAAGATTTTGAAACCTTTCCTTTCTCGGAAGTCGGAGAATATTGCCCCTTGGTAAGGCCATATATCTGGTTGTTGAAGACCAGGTAATTGACGTCAAAATTCTTACGCATCAGGTGTATGAAATGGTTACCGCCTATTGAAAGCGCATCGCCATCGCCGGAAATAACCCAAACACTTAAATCCGGGTTAGCCCCTTTGACACCGGAAGCTATGGCTGCCGCCCTGCCGTGAATGCTGTGCATACCGTAAGCGTCCATGTAGTAGGTAAACCGTGCGCCGCAACCTATACCTGAAATAAAAACCAGATCTTCTTTAGGAATGCCAAAATCAGGTAATACAGTTTGTACCTGTTTCAAAATAGAATAATCGCCGCAACCCGGGCACCACTTCACTTCCATGCTGGACGCGAAATCTTTCGCTACCAATTTCGGCGTCACTTCCTGTTCTGCTATTGTAGTCATTATAAATGCTATTTAATTATTTCAAGAATTTTGTTTTTCAATTCACTGGTAGTGAAGGGCAATCCCTGCACTTTTGAGTAGCCAACAGCCGGAAGCAAATATTTAGCCCTTATCAACTGCACCAACTGGCCGCAATTCATTTCAGGGATCAATATATGCTCATAAGCGCTTAATAATTCACCCAGGTTTTTGGGGAATGGGTTCATGTGGCGCAGGTGAACATGTGCTACATCATAGCCTTCTGCAATCAGTTCGCGTACTGCTGTTTTGATAGCACCGGATGTAGAACCCCAACCCAATACAACAATTTTACCATTATCATCACCACTATCCGGTTTAGCCAATGGAATATAATCAGCTATTTTCTCAATTTTCGCAGCACGGAGATTAGTCATTATCTCGTGATTTATCGGGTCATGCGATACGTTGCCGGTACCATCCTGTTTTTCCAATCCGCCTATACGGTGCGTCAGTCCCTTTGTGCCGGGCTTCACCCACGGGCGGACAAGCTTCTCATCACGTTTGTAGGGTAAAAAGGCGCCACCGGGATTATTATTCTCCGTGGTAAATACAGCTTTGAAAGGCTTGAGGTCTGCAGCTGCGGGGAAACGCCAGGGTTCAGAACCGTTTCCGATATACCCGTCCGTGAGACAAATAACAGGCGTCATATGCTCCACAGCTATCCGTGCGGCTTCAACCACCGTGTTGAAGCAATCGGCCGGAGAAGCAGCAGCTACTATAGGCAAAGGGCATTCGCCATGCCTGCCAAACATGGCCTGCATCAAATCGCTCTGTTCTGTTTTTGTCGGCAAGCCTGTTGAGGGGCCACCGCGCTGCACATTTACAATAACCAATGGTATTTCAAGAATAGCAGCAAGGCCCATAGCCTCTGCTTTCAATGACATACCCGGCCCTGATGTAGTGGTGACAGCAAGCGAGCCGGCATAAGAAGCCCCGATAGCCGAGCAGATTCCAGCTATTTCATCTTCAGCCTGCAATGTTTTTACATTACTTGTCTTATACTTCGACAGTTCGTGCAGTATATCAGTAGCCGGAGTAATGGGATAAGAACCCAGGAACAAAGGCAAACCGGAAAGCTCTGCCGCAGCCACAAGGCCTAATGCGGTAGCATGATTGCCGGAAATATTCCTGTAAACCCCTTTCGGCAAATGAGCGGGAGCCACTTTGTAACGGGTGTTGAATATTTCCGTATGGTCGCCATAACTCCAGCCCGCCTTCAATGTATTAATGTTTGCTAATGCTATTTCAGGCTTCTTGGCAAACTTTTCGTTGATAAAGTCAATGGTAAAGTCCATCGTTACATCGAACATCCAGAAAAGGACGCCAAGAACAAACATATTCTTTGATCGTTCGATTTCTTTCATGCCCAGGCCCGAACTCGCCAGGCAATCCTTGGTATGTTTTGTAACGTCTATTTTATATACAATGTAATTATCGAGGCTTCCGTCTTCAAGCGGATTGACGCCATCCGCGAAACCCGCAAGGCCGAGGTTCTTTTTATCGAAACCGGCAGTATTAATAATGATGACGCCTCCTTTTTTCAAACGGGGCAGGTCAACCTTCAATGCTGCGGCATTCATCGCAACCACCACATCATATTCATCGCCCGGTGTAAATATTTCTTTGCATCCGAAATGTACCTGGAAACCAGAAACACCTGCTACTGTGCCCATAGGTGCACGGATTTCAGAGGGGTATTCGGGGAAGGTGCTTAAATCGTTGCCTAAAAACGCAGCGGTATCAGTAAACTGCGAACCGGTAAGCTGCATGCCATCGCCAGAGTCACCGGAGAACCTTATCACTATGCTATCTGCTTCAATCAGGGTTGTATCGTGTCCTAATTTTTGTTCCAAAGTTGATTCCATTATTATATTAATTGAATTTATCAGCAATAAAATACCCGCTACCCTTTACAAGGTAATATAATTATTTATTTTAATAAGTTTTTATCTCACTGGGGGGCCATTCTGACCCGCCGGAAGGCAAGCTTACGGGTGTAAAGATTTTTGTTTTACTTCCAGCTCTTCTTTCGTTTCCACATTGGCTTCATCATGTATGCAGCAATCAACAGGGCATACCGACGCACACTGAGGCTCTTCGTGGAAGCCTACACATTCCGTACATTTATCAGTAACTATGTAATAAAAGTCATTTGAAACAGCTTCGTGGCCAGCATCAACATCGCTGGTAAGTCCACTTTTTGACGAAAAATTCCCTGATAAGGATGTTTTATAAGAGAATCTCCATTCATCGCCTCCGGCATATATCGCCCCATTGGGACATTCGGGTTCGCAGGCGCCACAATTGATGCAATCTTCCGTGATTTTAATTGCCATAGTTTTTTATTTTTTTTAAAAGTATTAAAATTGACCGTAAAAGTAAAATTATTTATACATTTATGTGGTGATGTTTGTCACAAAAAATTATGACTTTGGTCATAATTTTTCGATAGTATTTATATGTACTTTGTTCGCAGAAAAGATTAAATATGGGGTCTTCAGCACTTATTCTTTTGATTATTGTAGGCGTCGCATTTGCCGTAGGGGGCATATTGATCTCCAAAGCAATAGCCAAAACTTCAACTAATACCAGTAAAGGTGAGCCTTATGAATGCGGTATCCCCACAACCGGTACCTCCTGGATACAATTCAATGTTGGATATTATTTATTTGCATTAATTTTTCTTGTATTTGATGTAGAGTTGGTATTTATGTATCCCTGGGCTGTGGCAGTAAAAAAGGTTGGTATGGTGGGCCTGGTGGAAATAATCATATTCATGTTTATACTTTTCATGGGTTTATTGTACGCATGGAAAAAAGGCGCGTTGAAGTGGATGTAAACTCCGACCCTAAAGGGAGGTGTTTAGTGAAAATGAAATTATGACTTGTTTGTGGGAAAGCACAGCCAGAGCAGGTTTGGGATTAAAAATTAATTTATGAAAATATTATTAAAAAACATGGAGAAGCCCCTTTAGGGGTTTGGGGTATATGGCAGAACCTGAAAAATTGATATTCCCGGCACAATTGCACCAGACTGCGGATGGCGGGATAGTGGTTTCAAAACTGGATGACATTATCAACTGGGCACGGTCCAATTCGCTCTGGCCATTGGTTTTCGGTACCAGTTGCTGTGCAATAGAAATGATGTCTGCCGCCGACGCCAAGTACGACTGGTCGAGGTTTGGGTTTGAGGTGGCTCGGGCTACCCCCCGCCAGGCAGATCTTATTATTGTAGCCGGAACAATAGTTATGAAAATGGCGCCGGTATTAAAGCGATTATACGACCAGATGCCTGACCCTAAATACGTAATAGCTATGGGCGCATGTACTATTTCAGGCGGGCCATTCTTTTATAATACTTATTCGGTTGTAAAAGGCGTTGACCATATTATTCCGGTTGACGTATATATACCAGGTTGCCCGCCCCGGCCTGAAGCCTTGCTTCATGCGATGATCACATTGCAGGAAAAGATAAAACACGAAACCTATTTAGGAAAATCAAAAGAGCAAGGCAAATGACCAATGAAGAAATAAAACAATCCGTTACCGCGCTTTTTCCCGGTGTTGCATATGATGAAACAGGAGAATTTTTAAACATACTTATTAATTCAACTGAATTGCGCCCGTTAATTAAAGCGCTGCGTTCAAATAAGGAATTCAGTTTCGATTACCTGTTTTGCCTTACCTGTATTGACTGGAAAACGCATCTGACAATGGTATATCACCTGCTTTCCAAAACACACAGGCATAATATAGTAGTAAAAGCAAAAATCGCAGATGTAAATAATCCTGAAATAGAAACTGTTTGTGACATCTGGAAAACAGCCAATTTTCATGAGCGTGAAGTGTTTGACCTGTTTGGTGTTAAGTTTTTGCATCATCCTGATATGCGAAGGATATTGCTGGATGAAAACTGGGATGGTTACCCGCTGAGAAAAAATTATGTGGATGAAAATATGATTAAGATATGAGTTTGTTAGGAGAAGATATTGTAACCGAAGAAGGCGAATTTGTCGTTAATATAGGGCCGCAACATCCTTCTACCCATGGTGTGCTTCACCTGAAGGTATGGCTGGACGGGGAGACCATTAAAAAAATACAGCCTCATCTCGGCTATATACACCGCTCTATAGAAAAGATGTCTGAAAGCCTCTCCTACCGGAATTTCATATATGCTACCAGCCGTATGGACTATCTGAGTGCACACATCAATAACCAGGCATGTGCACTGTGCGTTGAAAAAGGTTTACAGATTGAAGCTACCCCACGCGCACAAGTAATAAGGATTTTATTCGGAGAGCTTACAAGACTGCAATCGCATTTGCTATGGTGGGGTTGTACAGGTTTGGACCTCGGAGCTGTAACACCATTCTTTTATGCATTCAGGGAGCGGGAAGCTATAATGGATATTTTTGAAGAGACCTGCGGTGCAAGGCTTACCCAAAACTACTGTGTGCCCGGTGGTGTGATGGCTGATATTCATCCAAATTTCCAGAACAGGGTAAAAAGCACCTTAAAACAAATAAAATCAAAATTTGACGAATACGATGAATTGCTTTCCGGTAATGTGATATTTGAAATGCGAACAAAGGGTGTTGGTTATTTATCACCTGAGGATGCCATTTCATTTGGTTGTACCGGAGCTACTGCCAGAGGGTCAGGAGTTAGTTGTGATATAAGGAAGTGGTTTCCGTATGATGGTTATGAAAAAGTAGCCTTCAAAGAGATACTGGGACAAGGAGGAGATTGCTATGCCCGTTACATGGTGCGCATGGCTGAAATGAAGGAATCGGTATATATTATTGAACAACTGATAGACAATATACCAGAAGGTGATTTCCAGGCAAAGACTAAGATGGTATTGAAGTTGCCAAAAGGTGAATTTTACCAGCGTGTGGAAACCGCGCGCGGGGAGCTTGGCGTTTATATTGTGAGTGATGGCGCTGCTTCACCCTACCGTATTAAGTACAGATCACCCAATTTTTCAAACCTTTCAGCATTAGAAACAATGGCTAAGGGTTCAAAGATAGGAGACCTGGTAGCTATTATGTCAACGATTGATTTGGTAATACCGGATGTGGACAGGTAGTTTTTGGGAGTTAAAAGGTTAATTAGTTAAAAGGTTAAAAGGTTTGAATGAAGAAATAAAGAGTGAATAGTTTGGTCATAAAATACAATCCCGAAGGGATGATATTTTTATAGCATAATAAAACAAAATAATTAACCCCGTAGGGGTGAAATAATTTTGGATATGGGAATAATAGAAACGATTGAAGCTTACAAAGGGAAAAGATATTCTATTGAAGAATATCTGGCTTTTGAGAATGTGGCTATTGAAAAGCACCAATACTATCAGGGAGTAATATTTGATATGGACTGTAATATTGTGCCGGATGACGTCGTTGCAAACATCGCTCATTATCAAATGATAAACGGATTAAGGTAACACAAGGATAAAGTTAAAGAGTTAATAAGGCAAATGGCCGGAAAATGAATTAATAAATAAAAACAAAAACATTGAACCTCTTTCTTACAATAAGTTTTTCATCCATCGCATCCGGTTTGCATAACTGGCTGGGGACTACTATTCAGAGCCATATGCTTGCGATGGTCACAGAAATGGTAATAGCCGGGCTATGCCTTTTAGTTTTTCTGGTGCCTTTGTGTTTCGTACTTGGTTATATGGAGCGTAAAGTAGCTGCATTTATGCAGATACGCCTTGGGCCGAACCGGGTTGGGCCAAAGGGTACGTTGCAGATTGTGGCTGATACCGTAAAACTGTTATTTAAAGAAGGGCTGACGCCTAATGCTTCCGATAAGTTCCTGTTTAACCTTGCGCCTGTAATATTAGTAGTAACCTGCATGCTGGCAATAGCGCCTATTGCTTTCGCCCGTGATTTCCAGATCTGGGACCTGAGTATTGGCGTACTGTATGTTTCATCCATATCGTCTATTGCTGTTATTGGTATCCTGATGGCAGGCTGGAGCAGTTATAATAAATACTCTTTGCTGGGCGCCATGCGGAGCGGTGCGCAGATAGTAAGCTATGAACTTTCCGTAGGCTTATCGCTTATTTCCATAGTCATCCTTACGGGCAGCCTGCGTATGTCGGACATAGTTATGAGCCAGGAAACCGGCTGGTGGATTTTCAGAGGGCATATTCCTATTATTATTTCTTTTGTGATTTTTCTGATAGCTTCTACTGCTGAAATTAACCGGGCTCCATTTGACCTTGCAGAAGCAGAGCAGGAACTTACTGCGGGCTTCCATACTGAATATTCAGGGATGAAATTCGCTATGTTCCTGTTGGCGGAATACATCAATTTGTTTATTGTATCCGCAATTGCAGCAACATTGTTCCTGGGTGGCTGGATGCCGTTTCATATCGGGCATTGGGAAGCCTTCAACCATATTATGGATTTCATTCCATCTTCCTTATGGTTCCTGGGAAAAACATTTGCAATCATATTTATCATCATGCAATTCCGCTGGACATTCCCACGTATGCGTGTTGACCAATTGCTGACCTTAGAATGGAAATATTTGTTACCGATTAGTATGGTCAATACAATATTAGTAACTGTGATGGCGATAATGGGGTGGCATTTTTAACCCCCTGCCCCTCCCGATAAAAAAATCGGGACAGGTTCCGGGGAGTACGTCGGAACAGGATGTTGAGCTATAGGAGAAAACTGAACCAAGGATAGTAAAAAGTTTGCCTTTTGAAAATTGAATTTTAAATAGAATCGAAGAATAATTTAAATTATAAGAGATGTTTTTAAAAGAGTATTTCGGGACCATATACAAAACAGTGAAGTCGCTGCTCACAGGGATGAAACTGACTGGGTATTATTTTACCCACCCCAAAGAAATACAAACAGAGGAGTACCCTGACAACCGCGCAACATTGACCATGTTTGACCGGTTCAAGGGCGAGGTGGTAATGCCGCATGATGAAAATAACGAACACCGCTGTACCGGTTGCCAGGCTTGTGAAATAGCCTGCCCTAATGGCACCATTAAGATCATCACCAAGCAGGAATTGCAGCCGGATGGTAAAAAGAAAAAAGCCATTGACACTTTTGTATATCACCTGGAGCTGTGTACCATGTGTAATTTGTGCGTGGTTGCATGCCCATCTGACGCAATAAAGATGGCACAGACATTTGAGCACAGTGTGTATGATAAAAAACAATTAAAGAAAGTACTTAATAATCCGGGTTCAAAAATCATGGAAGGAGTGGAATAAATTAAAAAGTAAAAAGCAAAAAGTAAAAAAGCAGAAATAATAGATTTTGTATAAACATAAATAATGAATGCATCAACAATCATATTCTATATTTTAGCCGCAACCATTATCGGGGGCGGGCTTATGGCAGTGACTTCACGAAAGATATTCCGCTCGGCAGTATTTCTTTTATTTTCACTTATAGGAATAGCGGGGTTATACTTTTTTCTTGACTATGAATTTATTGCCGCTGTTCAAATAATTGTGTATGTAGGCGGCATCGTGGTTCTGATTATTTTTTCCATTTTCCTCACGCATGGTTCCGGCGAAGACATGAAAAGGCCGCATCTCGGCAGGTCGGTATTTTCAGCCCTGGCGGCTGCATTTGGCTGCATACTCACCATGTTTATTATCAGCCAGCCAAAAACCTTCCCTAAACCACATTACCCAGGTATTGAACCAAGCGCTGCAAATATTGGCGCGCAAATGCTGAGCACTACGGAGCATGGGTATATACTTCCCTTTGAAGTGGTGAGTATGTTATTACTGGCTGCTATGATAGGTTGTATAGTTATTGCGATTAAAATAAAGGTTCCGCCTCATGCGATATTACCGGAAACAGGAGAAGATGATGAGGAAACAGAAATTAAAGCGCCGGTTGATGTGGTTGACGAAATTAATGAACCTGGGTTAATGACAAACTAAGTAATTTTTTTTAAAATAAAACGAAAATAACGCTCTTTTGAATTTTGAATTTTGACTTTTGAATTTATGTACGACATAGGACTTTTTCATTTTTTATTTGTAAGCTGCGCCTTATTTTTTATCGGCGTATATGGTTTTCTTACCCGCAGAAACATGATCACCATGCTGATGTCTGTGGAGCTGATACTTAACAGTGTTAATATCAATTTCATAGCATTCAATAAGTTTTTGTTCCCGGATAAATTAGACGGTTTATTCTTTACGATTTTTATAATCACCATAGCTGCTGCTGAAGCTGCCGTGGCAATAGCTATTATTATCAACTTGTACCGCAACTATAATACTATAGATGTGGAGGAAGCCAATACAATGAAATATTAAAATATGCTGAGTACATCATTAATAGTGTTGATACCCCTGCTCCCGGTTTTCAGTTTCATACTGATAGCGCTGGCGGGCAGAAGATACTTCCCCTCCTTATGCGGGATATTAGGCACGCTCTCTTTATTGGTATCCTTTATCCTCGCAGCAACTGTTGCATACGATTATTTCTTCCTGGTGGGGAAAGCAGGTGAAACCTACCAGCAGATTATTCCATTGAAAATTACCTGGCTGCGATTCAGCCCCAATGTTTCTATAGATATGGGCGTTTTGCTCGATCCTATTTCTGTAATGATGATCGTGGTGGTTACGCTGGTTTCATTAATGGTGCATTTTTACAGCCTTGGTTATATGAAGGGTGAGGAGCGTTATGCTACTTTCTATGGCTTTCTTGGATTGTTTACCTTCTCCATGCTTGGACTTGTGCTGGCTTCCAATATCTTCCAGATTTACATATTCTGGGAACTGGTAGGCGTTTCATCCTACCTGCTCATTGGTTTCTACTTCGATAAACCTTCAGCAGTAGCTGCTGCAAAGAAAGCATTTATCGTTACCCGTTTTGCTGATCTTGGATTCCTGATTGGTATTTTGATATTGTCTTTCTATGCAGGTACACTTGATTTCCAGACCTTAATATTAAGGTTAACAACGCCGACCGACCAGTTACACAACATTGCTACTGCTTCATTCTTAGGCTGCTCTGTGCTCACCTGGGGGCTTGTCTTAGTATTCATTGGCGGAGCAGGTAAATCAGCCATGTTCCCTTTGCATATCTGGTTGCCTGATGCAATGGAAGGGCCAACACCGGTATCCGCTCTTATCCATGCGGCAACAATGGTTGTAGCAGGTGTATTCCTGGTGGCAAGATTATTCCCGATTTATGCCATTTCCTGCCCCCCTGCACTGGATGTGGTAATGTGGGTTGGCGTTTCTTCATCCTTTATTGCAGCTATTATCGCCTGCACACAGACTGATATTAAGAGGGTACTCGCCTACTCTACCATGTCGCAGATAGGCTATATGATGTTTTCATTGGGGGTTTCGCGTTATGGCGGTGAAAATGGGCTGGGTTATATGGCCTCTATGTTTCACCTTTTTACTCATGCCATGTTCAAGGCGTTGTTATTCCTTGGCGCCGGCGCTGTGATTCATTATGTACACAGCAATGAAATGAAAGATATGGGCGGTCTCAGAAAACTGATGCCCGTTACACATCTTACATTTTTAGTGGCTTGCCTTGCTATAGCCGGCATTCCCCCGTTTGCAGGATTCTTCAGCAAGGAAGAAATATTGCAGGCAGCCTTCCATTCCAATAAAGCCATCTTTGGTATTGCAATACTTACTGCAGCCATTACAGCGTTTTACATGTTCCGACTGTACTTTAATATTTTCTGGAACAAGAACTTCCACGCTCATAGCGAAAGCCATGAAAGCCATCACGGAGAGGCACCGGGCACCATGCTTATTCCGCTTGTTATCCTTGGCCTGATGTCTGTTTGTGCTGGTTTTATTCCTTTCGGAAAATTAGTTACTTCTGATGGTAAGGCTTTGCTTACAGAGTTCAATCCTGCCTTCTCCATAGCACCTGTTTTACTGGCTACTTTAGGTATTATCATTGCCTGGTCTTTCTATAAAAAAGAAAGCCTGGCGCCACAACGTATGGCCAATGGATTAAAAGGATTATATACCGGAGCCTACAACAAGTTTTATATTGATGAGATATACATCTTTATCACAAAAAAAGTTGTCTTCAACCTGGTAGGCCGCCCGGCAGCATGGTTCGACCGCAATATTGTAGATGGTTTCATGAACCTTCTGGCAACCATAACCGGACAAATATCTTTCTTAATTAAAAAACTACAATCAGGTAAGCTGCAGCATTACGCATCTTACTTCTTTGTCGGAGTAATAGCTTTTGTAATGATTTTTATTTATTTGTGGACATAAAAAAACTATAGTTATGATTACCGAAGAAATTCGCAATTCGTTTATGCAGGCCAACCAGGTGCTCCTGCAAGCCCAGACAGAATTGAATCGTCCTCATGAAGATGTAGTGACACTTTCAGCCTGCCAGTCAGTACGTGCTTCCATGAAGCAAATGATGCATCTTTATTTATCAGCCCATGAGATAGAGTGCAATAAGAAATTGAGTCTGGAGGAACTGATCAACGTTTGCCAGAAATCCAACAGATTATTTGCAAGTGTTGATATTGACAAGATTGAATGTAAAGGAGAAACTCATGAAAATTGTGGTGGAAAATATTGTCTTTCCATAGAAAATGTGAATTGCTGTGTTACCGCAGCAAACCAGTTGAAGGGTATTGTATGGTCCGAATTTAAGATTAACTAATGATTTTTTAGAATGATAAACTTATCTGTACTTTTAATTATTCCCCTGGTCACGGCAATTGCAGTGATGCTATCCCGAAATGCTTCTCAGGTGCGGTGGACCGCATTATGGGGGGCTATCATACAGCTTGGCTATTCTTCAGTCATGATGTATGAATATATTACACAAAGGGCCGCAGGCAATACCTCACAGATGCTTTTCGAATCGCGCTATAGCTGGTTTAGCGGGCTCAATATTGAATACTATGTGGGCGTAGATGGTATTTCAATAGCTATGATCATGCTTACTGCTGTTGTGGTTTTAACAGGTATTCTCATTTCATGGAATGTTACAAAGCTTACTAAAGAATTTTTCTTTTTAATTGTCTTACTAAGCCTTGGCGCTTATGGTTTTTTTATCTCGCTTGATTTGTTCACCATGTTCTTCTTCCTTGAGGTAGCGGTTATTCCAAAATTCCTGCTGATAGGGATATGGGGAAGCGGGAAGAAAGAATACAGCGCTATGAAACTCGCGCTCATGCTGATGGGTGGCTCGGCGCTGGTACTTATTGGTTTGTTGTGTCTGTACTTTAATACCGACACTGGCGGCGGAGCGCACACCTTCGATTTGCTGAAGATAGCTCACATGCATATCCCTATCGAAGCGCAGCGTTTCATATTCCCGTTGATGTTTGTGGGATTTGGGGTATTTACTGCTATATTTCCTTTTCATACCTGGGCGCCCGACGGGCACTCCTCCGCGCCAACAGCGGCATCCATGTTCCTGGCAGGCATTTCCATGAAGCTGGGAGGTTATGGTTGTCTTCGTGTAGCCGCCTACCTGATGCCCGAAGCAGCACATCAATATTCCTGGATAATCATACTGCTCTCCACTATAGCCATCATTTATGGCGCATTTGCCACGCTTATGCAAACCGACCTGAAGTATATCAATGCATATTCTTCCGTAAGCCATTGTGGTTTTGTATTGTTTGGTATTGGTATGCTCACCAAAACTGCATTAACCGGCGCTGTGATGCAAATGGTATCGCATGGTTTGATGACAGCCCTTTTCTTCGCAGCAATAGGCATGATATATGAACGTACCCATACCCGGCAGATAACTCAATTAGGTGGCCTGCTAAAAACTATTCCTTTTATTATTACGGTATTTGTACTTGCAGGGCTTTGTTCTCTCGGCCTGCCCGGGCTTAGCGGTTTCGTGGCGGAGATGACCGTTTTCATGGGCGCATGGCAAAATCCCGACGCCTTCTACCGTATAGCTACTGTGCTTGCCTGCGCATCCATTGTAGTAACGGCAGTGTACATTCTGCGGGCAGTTGGCTCATCAGTTATGGGGCCAATTAAAAATGAAGCCTTCCGCAACTTCGGAGACGCTACCTGGAATGAAAAATTAGCATCTGTGACATTGATTATTTGCATTTTCGCGATAGGTATTGCCCCGTTTTGGTTGTTCAATTTAGTATCCCCGGATACACAATTGATAATGGATAATATTGCAAGAGGTATTGCGGGGAAGTAGGATGCATAAATCGTAAATCAATGAACAACATCAAAATATTTGAAAATAAACAAATCAGAAGCACCTGGAATGCGGAAGATGAAAAATGGTATTTTGTCATAGTTGATGTTGTCGCAGTGTTATCAGACAGTTTAAACCCTTCCGATTACATTAAGAAAATGAGGAAACGGGATGAACAACTTTCTAAAGGGTGGGGACAAATTGTCACCCCCCTTATGGTAGATACACCTGGAGGAAAACAAAAAATAAATTGCGCGGATATACAATCGCTATTCAGAATTATTCAATCCATCCCTTCACCAAAAGCTGAACCTTTTAAACAGTGGCTGGCAAAAGTAGGGTATGAAAGAGTTGAGGAAAGTGAAAATCCTGAGTTAAGTATTGACAGGGCCATGCAAACATACCTGCAAAAAGGTTATAGTAAAGAATGGATAAACCAACGACTGAAAAGTATAGAAGTAAGGAAAGAACTAACTGATGAATGGGAAAACCGGGGAGTAAAAAGAGAACATGAATTTGCAATACTTACCGATATAATAACAAATGCCTGGAGTGGTAAAACAGTAAAAGAATACAAGAAGCACAAAAGTCTGAAAAAGGAAAATCTCCGTGACCACATGACTAATTTAGAATTAGTTCTAAACATGCTTGCAGAAGCTACGACAACAGAAATTTCAAAAGAAAAGAAGCCAAAAAATCTAGATGAAAATAAAATAATTGCAAAACAAGGGGGAACAATTGCAGGAAATACAAGGCGGGAAATCGAATCCAAAACCGGGAAAAAGATTGTTAGCAATTTGAATGCAAAAAAATTAAAGGGAACGAACGAAACTGAAAAGTTGAGATAGCTTTAAAGAAATAGATTATGAACATTGACTATTTATTAATAATGAAATCGGAGCTGATACTGACAGCTATCATCTTCTTCTTGCTTTTTCTCAAAGTATGGGATGGAATAAAAAGCAATGCTACCCTGCTCCACCTCACTAACTTTTTATTATTCATTAACCTCATTGCGGGCTTCTTCTTTAATACAGACGGGGAGTTATTCAATGGAATGTTTCATACCAACAGTACTTTATTCCTGGAAAAAAGCATACTCAACTTCGGTACGTTCATCATTTCCATGCAGGCATTTGATTGGTTAGAAGATCATAACCACCTTCTTGAATTTTACATACTATTGCTATGCACCCTGCTGGGTATGGACTTTATGATCTCCAGTGGCAATTTCCTGATGTTCTACCTCGGATTGGAACTCTCTACAATACCACTTGCCGCATTGTGTAATTACGACCTGCATAAGATCAAATCATCTGAATCTGCGGTTAAATTGATACTGTCCTCAGCATTTGCTTCCTGCATTTTATTGTTTGGTATTTCCATGCTGTACGGCACAACCGGCACCCTGAATTTCAAAGAAATGGCCCCACTGATAGGTTCAGGCAAGCTTCAAATACTCGCATTTATTTTCACATTCACCGGCTTTGCATTCAAACTATCCGCTGTTCCATTCCACTTATGGACTGCAGATGTGTATGAAGGCGCTCCTGTACCTGTTACTGCCTATTTATCCGTTATCTCAAAAGGCTCCATAGTTTTCATATTCATAACCGTATTGTTCCAGCTATTTCATAATTACGACACTACGTGGTACAATATGCTCTACCTGACTATTCTGCTCACCATTACTATTGGTAACCTCTTCGCCATACGGCAGGATAACATCAAGCGATTCCTCGCTTTCTCTTCCATAGCCCAGGTAGGTTATATATTGCTCGGCATATCGTCGGGCACACCTATGGGCGCATCATCAGCTATTTTCTTTTTGATCGTTTATACCTTCTCCAATCTTGGTGCATTCGGGGTTATTTCTTTGGTATCTGCAAAAACAGGCAAGGAGAACATCAGCGATTACAAAGGTTTTTATACCAACAACAAATTTGCTTCCTGGGTAATGGCGATCAGCCTTTTCTCGCTCGGCGGCATCCCGCCCACAGCCGGATTCTTCGGTAAGATGTTCCTGGTTACAGCAGGCGCTGCAAAAGGAAATTACTGGCTGATATCCATTGCGGTAATGAATATGGTCATATCCCTGTTTTACTACCTTCGCGTGGTTAAAGCCATTTTCATTGACGAAAACGAAAAACCTATTGCAAAACTTACCGGAAGCATGTCCATGAGGATTGCGCTGGTCATCTGCATTATAGGTGCGGTTTCCGTGGGTTTTGCAAGCGGATTGTTTGAATATATAGGAACGATAACAAAATAAATTATAAAATGGCGCTCAATCCTAATCATACTTTTGAAGATCTTGGTGATGTAAAATGCTCCATTGTGGAGAAGAATTGCACCCCTGAACGTACAGATTTTTTGAAAAAATTACTGGAACATAATGGATTTGTTGTTGTCGTGGTAAAAAGCCCGCCACCCAAGGCCGCGGCAAAACCCGCACCACCAAAGCCCGCTGCACCTCCACCACCTTCCGAAGATGGAATTACCCCGGTAGCTGCAGCCCCGCCGCCACCACCTCCTGAAGCACCCGCACCACCTCCGCCGCCTGATACCTACACTGTAGGTGTTACCGACCTCACATTCAGCCCCACAAATGCTGTCTTCAACCGCGAACTAAAAACGTTTGAAGGCGCAATAGTTACTTCCGCATACTGGAAACAACAGGAAGCTGCGCCGAAGGTAGATGAGTGGTATTGGAAAAAATGATACTTAGGTAAGGACCGCATTAAGTAATCCCATTAAAAGGCAATCTACCTTTCTGAGGCTTCAATCGCATCAGAAATTTCCTTTTCAATTTGTTTGAATTCCAGCAGGGTCATTTTGTCAACAAAAAACCAGCCGCCAAACTCCTTTTTATACACCATAGGAAATTTTACCGGGTCACCCTGGATGGAGACCATGAAAATAGTAACGTTGGGCGCAAGGCTTTGGCTTTCCATTACCAGGGGTAAACCATGAATAGTCTTTTTAAAAACAGGCATACGGCAAAACTACAAATATCCGTAATAATGACATTGATTATTATCATGAGCTGAATTCAAGCAGCAAATGCAACGTTATGTAAATTTAGCAATTTAATTGGTGAGGTAAAATTGTTCTTTTTTCTAGGCCTGTTGTTGAGCTTTTCTTGCACTTTATCTATCCTGTCCTGCGATATTGCGTTGAGGTCG
>CAISOH010000332.1 GCA_903887005.1 uncultured Bacteroidota bacterium
CATGAGTACCCACCTTTTGAACCCAAAAGGATAAAATGTGAATGACGTTACTAACGCGAGTCATCTTCTCGAGTCATCCATCGCGATTTGTTAGAAGTGTCCAAATTGTGTAAATTGCTATAAAGAGCATGGCAAACTACACAACCCGCAATCAGCTTTGGCGTTATTTAAGAACCCGTCCTTGAGTTTGGGACCTGTACTTTTCGGAAAAATTGTTATTGGCGTGTAACTGTCGTTACACTACCACGTTTGTAAGCTTGCTTTTGATCTCAAGTACAGGAGTTTGCCATGCTTTATTAAACATAAAGTTATGGCTAAAACTACAAAAAAAGAAAATCAATCGCTGCAATTAGCGATAATCAGGCCATGCTGCGCAGGCATAGATGTAGGCAGTATGATGATGATGGTATCTTACAGTGATACCGAAGGCAACCTGTATTTGATGGAAACAGATGCGTTTACAGAAGATTTGGAAAAAGCGGCAAAAACACTTCGGGATGCGGGCATTAGCGAAGTGTCTATGGAAGCTACCGGCTCTTACTGGATGGCTTTTTACCAGATACTGGAAGAGTATGGGATGAAGATAACCCTGGTCAACCCCAGGCACTTTAAGGATGTTGATGCACAAAAAACAGATGCAAGGGACAGCCGGTGGCTGCACCAGCTACATGCTCATGGCTTATTGCGGGCATCCCATATTCCACAAGAAGTGTATCGGGAGTTAAGAAGCTATTTGCATGAAAGAAACCTGCTACAGCAACAAAAAAGCGATACGCTCAACCGCATCCAAAGAGTGCTTACGGAAATGAATATCAAAGTACAGCATTTAATAAGCGACATTGAAGGCGTAGCAGGTATGAAATTATTGCGCGGTATTGCAAAAGGCATTAGCGATCCTCATGCATTATTAGAACTTATAGATGTGCATAAACTCAAAGCAGGCAGGGAAGATTTACTCAAATCACTTAATGGCCATTACAGGCCGCAGTTCATAAAAATACTTCAGCGCCAATTAGTAGCGTTTGATTTTTTAAAAGAGCAAATGAAGGATTATGAACTGCTGATAGAGGAAGTATTGAAAAAAATGCTTCCGCAGGATGAGCAGGGTAATAAACCGGAAATAAAAAAAAAGAAAACGCTTGCCCGCAAAAATCAGTATAGCATTAATGTCAAAGATCATTTAACGCACATTGCAGGCATTGATTTGACTGAAATAGATGGGCTTGATGAAATCAGCGTATTGGAAATTATATCAGTTACCGGTCTGGATATGAGTAAATGGAAAACATCGGACCATTTTACCAGCTGGCTGAACTTAAGCCCGCGTCCCAAGAAATCAGGCGGTAAAATAATAGGATACGACATAAGAATTTCTAACAACAAAGCAACCCAGGCTTTCCGGATGGCTGCCCAAACAATGTGGCAAAACAAAGGAGCATTAGGTCAGTTATATAGAAGATTGTCAGCCCAACGCGGAACAAAAAAAGCTATTAAAGCCATAGCAAGAAAACTTGCAGTTATATTTTATGTAATGGTCAGGAATAAGATTGCTTTTGATAAAGAGAAATTAAAAATAGATACAGCCAGGCAAGAAGCGAAAAAGATTGCATTTCTTAAAAAGGAAGCAGCAAAATATGGTCTTGTACTACAAAATATAGCAGCATGATAATCAATAAATTGAAAAGACGTCATTGTAAGCGATAGCCGAAAGAGAGCCTGTCCTGAGCGATAGTCGAAGGATGCTCTTCACCGAACGACACACTATGTCCTCGTGAGTCTTTCACCGAACGACACATTACTACATGATGAAACCCGGTATTTTTGATGATGAGTAACTGAAAATCAATTGCAGGAGTAAAAGCCCCATCCTCAATTGTTAAGGATGGGGCTTTTCATTTCATTACTGGAAAACTTATTTTTTATTTTCCAGGGCCTCCATACGCTTCATGAGTGCCGCAACTTGTTTTTGCAGCAATTCATTATCAGCTTCAGTTCCCTGATGCCGTCGGAATAAAATCAGACTAACGCATTTTGAAACAATAGTTCCTACCTGGCTTGTAGTATTGTAGAAAGCCTGACATTAAAAAAATGAGTTATGTTGTATAGTATTTGTTTAATACCTCCTTCTTTGTCTTTTATTACCCTCCATACTATCTTCCGCACTTCTTTTTTTATTTACCACTTTCACCTGTTCATAACCTTCTGTTCCTAGCCCCAAAAAACCTGGTATATTCACAGGATTTTCATTTAGAAAACGTTCCAAACTAGCGGTCACGTTTTGAAATTCCTGACGAGTTGGCGCTTTGGGATCTTTGGGGTTAAAAGCCAATATCACAGGCGGCATTACATTATCCTGCTCCGTCCTGAATTGAAAGTGGAAATCTATCCTGTTAGCAACTGGTATTTTTCTTCCGTTAAAGTCCATTTGCTCAATGTCTGCCGCAACGAATAGATCAAGTTTCCAAGAAGGTCGTATTCTCATTGTATTTTTTATCATCGTTTCGTAGGTAAGCATGGCTGTATTGGCGCCGACACTTCCTAATACAAGATTCTCTTGGATTTGCTGTGGCTGATTTGTTCGTTCAATCAGATTTCTAGAATTAACCGTTATACTGGAAACGTGTGTCTCTCTAATGCTGAAAGCTACTAAGTGCAGCCATTCCCATGAACCTGCTCCCAATCCTAACGCTCCTGCTGCATCATTTGGACTTATGTAGCCCATTACTGCACTTTGTGATTTTTTCCGTTGGGTACCCTGTTGTAAATCAGAAAAGTTACTACCTGACACAAGGGAAATTTGATGAGCCTGGCCAAAAGCCTGCGGCAGCCCCGAATAAGGATACTGGACAAACCCTCCACCGTTATTTACTACTTGATGCATCATATAGCTACCGGTACTTGCAAACCTGAAAGGAAAGGGAACGCGAGGATAATTAGGCATAAATTAGTATATTAACATAAAATAAAAAAATAAATTGTTTTCAAAAAAGATAATACCCTATACTTTTTACCAAACATTTTAATGAATTTCTTGTTTAATAAATCAAAATGCTCGTACAGCACGGACAGAGTTCGAAATGCCTGGGCCCTTGAAAGCAGTGTTGAACTGGACGCCGCCGGGGGGGCATAACATTGCACTAAAGCACTGACTCCATTCAGCTGTGGCGCTTGCCTCACTCGAACTCCAATACGAAAAACCTGTTACACCAGCTGCAACTCTGTTAATGTATAACTTATTTAATTCCTGTTTGCTGGGCAAGTACCAATCAGTATAACCACCACCAGTATAATTTTTACATTCAGCCGCTGCATAGGTGCCTGCGCCCTGGTTTGCTACGATTAAAATAGTATTTAATCTGCCTCCTCCTATACCTGTGTCTAATGCATTGGTCGTGGTAACAGTATTACTCCAATTGGTCCCGCCCAAGTCGCTTGAGCTAACAATTAAGCCATGCTGTACTAAAGGGTCATAGCCGGGATCACCAGACGCCAGTATATAGGCTACTGTACCACCACCGTAACTATCGCCTATATTATGCGTGGTGCCTACCCATGTTGGCACGCCTCCGCTTATTTGTAATACCTGCCCATTTGTGCCAACTGGTACGCCCACCCATGCACTGCCGTTCCAGTAAAGCATATCCCCGGTTGTGGTGCCAGCCGGCACAGGTATGATAGTATTAGTAGATGCAGCAGTTATTCTGCCTTTTGAATCAACTGTAAATGCTGGTATTTTAGTTGCGCCGCCATAGGCGCCTGCGATTACCCCTGATGTAACTAAAGTGGGGTTAGGGTAGGTACCCGTAAGGTCGCCGCCTGCAGCACCGGTCGGAGAAGTAGGGGGAGTACTCCAGGTATTATCGCCTCTCAGGAAAGTAGTAGAAGATGGTGTGCCGGTTGCGCTGTGGTCTGTTATAGCCACGCTGCCAGACAGGTTCAGTTTTGAATAGGCTATTGCTGCCGTTGCAGATACCTTTGCATTTGTAATAGTACCGGTAGCCAAAGTTGGGTTAGGATAGGTACCAGTAAGATCGCCGCCTGCTGCACCGCCAGGGGTAGTACCGGTTATTGTTGTACTCGTTGCAGCGGTTATTCTGCCTTTTGCGTCAACCGTAATCGTTGGAGCGGAAGTAGCGCTGCCATACGTAGCCGCTGTTACACCAATAGTTACTAATGTCGGGTTGGGATAAGTTCCCGTAAGGTCGCCACCTGCTGTGCCACCGGGAGTAACGCCTGAAATGGTTGTATTTGATGCGCCCGTTATCCTTCCATAAGCATCTACGGTTATTGCAGGCACCTGCGTTGCAGAGCCATAAGACCCTGCGGTAACGCCTGATGTTGCCATTCCTATTGTACCTGTAGAAGTTATTGGCCCGCCGGTTAATGGCGCTGAAGTATTAATTGAAGTTATTGTGCCGGCTGAATTCAAGCAGCAAATGCAACGTTATGTAAATTTAGCAATTTAATTGGTGAGGTAAAATTGTTCTTTTTTCTAGGCCTGTTGTTGAGCTTTTCTTGCACTTTATCTATCCTGTCCTGCGATATTGCGTTGAGGTCG
>CAISOH010000333.1 GCA_903887005.1 uncultured Bacteroidota bacterium
ATTACATCACATCTTTGGGAAACGAAGCAATAATAACAGCTTTGAAACTGAAAAATATCGTAATCATTCCCCAATTAAACTATGCCTTAGCAGCTTAAGTCTTGCCAGTTATGGCTAAGATTTGAGGAGTTAGCTACTAAAAAGAAATATCGGTTTGGATAGAGAGGGGTGGGCGGCAGGTAACATATATCTTCGCCAGTCAGAACTGGTATCCACTGGGACGTAATCAGAGATTAGGCCCAACGAGGTATAGCTGTTTTCAGTTCGATATCAAGGCCAGATAACTTTGAGGATATGGAATCAGGTGGGGGAATATTATTTTGCATATTTCCTTTTTGGGTTTCTTTTATGATGGTAAACAGAAGTTATTATTATTGTTTTTGTAGCCTCATTAATAAAGAAAACAACAGAGTATGGGAATTTTTTTAAAGAAACTTCTCTTGAATTCTTATAAACATTTCTGTACAAGCGGGGGGCAGCACAAATCATCCTTATTTTCACATTAACCGCTGCAATAAAGTTATCCATCGCTGCAAGGCTCTTTTCTCCATACCAGGCGACAGCATCGTGATATTCCAGCAAAGCTATAGGGTCAAAAGTATGCTTATAACTCATTTAGCCTTTATTTTCCTTACCAGTTCTTTTGTTTGTTTACCTGCACTTTCAGCGCTTATCATTTCCCCGCCATTGGTATAATAATCATAACGCCGGTCCAGTTCAGCTTTAAATTCATCTGTGTAGTCCCATTCATCCTCTTCTATTTCTTTCTCAAATAAGGCATAAATAGTCTTCATTCTTTTTTCTTCCACCGTTTCAATAAAGCGGTGCAGTTTTTCTTTCATAACTACCGTATTCATAGTAATTTTCTTTTTACAAATTTAAAAAAACTCCGGCAATTATGTACAATTGCGGGTGTACTATTTTGATCGAAATACTTTACAGAAAAGGATTTTAACGTTAAAAAATGATGTGGTAAGTTTTTTGTTTGCCCGTATGGAACGGGTATGGATATAGAGGGATAGGCGGGCAGGTAACATTTATCTTCGCCAGCCAGAAACTGGTATCCACCAGGGGCATGTAGATTCAGCCGAATGGTGATTTTACGATTGGGATCAGCCGGACTTTCCATGACAGTGTTTGAATTTTTTACCACTGCCACACGAACATGGCTGATTTCTTGACTGGATTGGCAGTATGCGGGCCCTAGCGGGGCTTTGCATAAACTTATTTTTGACAAATTGGTTTAACAATTCCATTTTTTTGAGTTCACGGTTGAATTCTGCCATTTCCTCATGAGGAAAAATTTCCGGAAAATTTCCGGTTTTTTCCGGAGGCGGAAATGGTATCGAACCCGGTTTACCGCCTTTATTATCAATGGTTTCGACCTCTCCCGGCCTCTCCCCCTCGACTATCACTCGGGGCAGGCTCGGAGAGGAGAGGTCGAATGAGCGCTTCTCCCCCTCGACTCCGATAGCTATCGGATCTCCAGGCTGGCTCGGAGAGGTCAGGTCGGATGAGCACTGTTCATTATGCGATTTGTTTATTTCTTGTTCTTCTTCTTCGTAAAATGGGGTTACGGGGGAAACCTGCTCCATGCCATATTCCAACTCATAAGGGTAAAAGCCGTTTTTTGCATTCGCTTCTAAAAACAGCTCGGTGTAATGACCGATGCGGCTTGAAAAATCATTATTACGGGGCCGGACGAAGTCACGAAAGGTTTGGAGCATTTGCATGTTCTGCGGAAGAGATGGATATTTTTTCAGTTTTTCGATGCAGGTGACGAGCTTGCGGGTAACTTCCGCATCCTGTAACGTAGGAAACCGTTTGCCTGGTTCGCGGGCAGCGATTTCATTTTGCATTTCCACCAACTGGCTGCACAGATTGCCGCTTATAATGGCGGGTGCTGCATAGGATGCCTGCTTCAGTTTTTCCCATGCAAATTGGTGTATCCAGTTGTAGATGGTGCGTTCTGTAACGCCCACTATTTCTGCAATCTCTTTTTGTGTTTTGGCACCGGTCATATAGAGATGCCGGGCTTGCTGGAATTTGTCGGTCATATGGAAAGGGATTATAAATCTCTCTTTTTTATTGGAATTGGGAATTAGTAATTTGGAATTGGGATTGTTTTTTAGTGGAATTTGGAATTGGTAATTTGCCCTTCGGTAAACTCAGGATAACAAATTGGGATTGCTTACTGGTTATTATTTCACTGGGATTTGGAATTGGCGAAAAAAATGCTGCAAGTCATAATCTGGATTTTTAGGGCACAAATGTAAAGTGGAAAATATTACGAAAAACGACAAGATACCCACATTTTTGAGGGGCGAATTTGGGTGAAATGCAGTGTGGTAGCGGGTTCTGGCGTTACAAAATCGTGTGGGAAACTTTATTATTGTAATGTTTTGGTTGGTGTAAACAATAGTCATACGGTGGTTGGAATGTGCGTTGCAAACGCACTGCCATAGCATTCTCGTTACAAACGAGAACGAGTGGGACATTTGGCTGAGGCTATACAATACAGGAGTTTGGGTAGAGAGTGATGGGCGGGTTGGTAACATGTATCTTCGCCAGTCAGAGACTGGCATCCACTGGGACGTAATCAGAGATTACGCCCAACAACTATATTATTTTTTTTAACTCTTCGGTCAACCGGGGCAAACCACTTCCACCACTGTCCCAAGATTGTTCTAATAAAAAACTCTAACACTGGCCTTAGGACTGCTCAATAGGTATCCCGGTGATAAACGGTGCCAAAGCCACTGGTGTGTAATAGCTGCAATAAGTTTGAACAATAATTCCTTTTTTCTCTTTGACTATCGGGCATGAGAGTCGCGAAGGGCGGAGACACGACTACGACACGAAACAATTGCTGCGGATGCCACACTTCAACTTTTGTACCCTGATTGACGCCGGATCCTGCAAAGGGCAGAGACCCAGCTATGACACGAATTGTAATCCGTTTCATTTTTTCAATTGTTCCCATTCCGCTCTTGTTATCCTGAACAGATTATATTCCTCTCCCCGGAATATTGCATTAGTTTCCGCAAGCTTCATCCCATTGCGGACAGCTACTTTTTTAGACTGGACATTAAGCGGATCTATTATTGATATTATTGAATCTGCCAGATTATGTTCAAAACCATAATCCCTGAATTTTTGCGCAGCCTCTGTTGCATAGCCCTTACCCCAATGTTTTCTCAATAAGTGATACCCTACTTCTATTTCATTTATTTCATTCACTTCCTGTAGTAAAAGCCCGCACAGCCCTATAAAATCACCTGTTTCTTTATGAATAAGCGCCTGCCCGCCAAACCTGTTTTCTTCATATCGTTTAAGTGAAAGCTCAATAAAGAACTGAGCAAGTTCTAAAGGCGTTTTACCCGGGATGGACGTAAATGCGGTAGCAACAGGATCTTGGCAATATTCAAGCCATACAGGTATATCAGCTTCGGTTAAAAAGCGGGTAATTAATCGTGGGGTTTCCAGACCGTCTTTATATTGAAATCCGTCTTTGATATTCATCATCCCACCTCGCCAAATCGGAGTTTGTATAATATTTAAGGTGAATTCGATAATTATTCAGATGACAATCAATTAGTTGACTATATTCAGCATAGGTGTTCCATACCGAAAAGGTGTGGGACACCCCCAAGACCTCAGCAAACATCATTTTTTGCATCAAGACATACAAAATACAAGGCTAACAACTGATATTTATCACCGTATTCGGAATACTTATTACGATTCCTAAGAAGTTACTTCTTTCAGCACTCCTAATTCATGGCCCACTTTTATGAATGAGTCAATCGCTTTATCGAGATGGTGGCGCTCATGGCCTGCTGATATCTGCACCCTGATGCGCGCCTGGCCTTTTGCAACTACCGGAAAGAAGAAGCCAATCACATAAATACCTTCTTCCAGCATACGCGCCGCAAACTTTTGCGCGATGACTGCATCATATAGCATGAGGGGGCAAATTGGATGTGTGCCGGGCTTAATATCAAATCCGGCATCCGTCATGCGCTTACGGAAATATAAAGTATTCTCTTCCAGTTTATCGCGGAGAGCCGTAGTCTCACTCAGCATGTCCAGTACGGCAATAGATGCGCCGACTATGGAAGGGGCCAATGAGTTGGAAAATAAATAAGGCCGGCTGCGCTGGCGCAGCATATCAACTATTTCCTTCCTGCCGCTTGTGAACCCGCCAGATGCGCCGCCCAGGGCCTTGCCCAATGTCCCGGTAATAATATCTATACGCCCCATCACACCGCATAATTCATGCACGCCCCTGCCGGTAGCGCCCATAAAGCCCGATGAATGGCTTTCGTCAATCATAACCAGCGCGTCATATTTATCTGCGAGGTCACATATCTTATCCAGCTGTGCAATGGTGCCATCCATGGAGAATACAGAATCTGTAACGATAATACGTGTACGGGCATCCATATTGGATTGTAACTGTATCTCCAGGTCGGCCATGTCATTGTGCTTATAGCGGCCACGGATTGCCTTGCACAGGCGCACACCGTCTATAATAGAAGCATGGTTCAGTTCATCTGAAATAATGGCGTCGTTCTCACCCAGCAGTGGTTCAAAAACACCGCCGTTTGCATCAAAACAGGCCACGTACAGTATAGTATCATCCGTACCAACGAATTTCGAGATCTTTTGTTCCAGTTCTTTATGTATATCCTGTGTGCCGCAGATAAAACGGACAGAACTCATACCATATCCGCGATGGTCTATGGCTGCCTTTGCTGCCGCCACCACTTTAGGGTGTGATGAAAGTCCGAGGTAATTATTAGCGCAGAAATTGAGCACAGTACGCCCGTTTACGGTTATTTCCGGGCCTTGTTCCGATTCAATAATGCGTTCGTTTTTAAATAAACCTGCGTCTTTGATTTCCTGCAGTTCTTTTTGCAGGCGTGTATAAAATGATGGACTTGACATGACTTTTTTTTAAACCAAATAAATAATTACCAGCATTACTTTGACAGCGTGGCCGTACAAACATCTGCCGGTGCACCCGGAGTGGCTACTGCGCTGTAGTATATCACCATCTTGTTTGAAGTAAACGTACCATAACCCGACATGGTGACTCCATTTCCAATATTCTGCGATGCAATGTGAAGCGAATCATGCTCACAATCCAGTTTTACGATAGTATTGGTATTAAGGCCATATCCGCCAAGATTATTTACTGAAACCTTGTTGGCCGTATCAGTCGCTGTAACTTCAGAAACATAAGTAATATCGCGTACAGAGCAATTGTTACTGCCATTAAGATTACCTATAAAAAGAGTCCCGCAATCTGCCGGTATCACGATCAGATTATAGTTATATGTTTTTGTAACTGTGCCCGGCGCCGAAGAAACAATGGATACCGGATAAGTACCTACAGGCATGTTTTTGGTAGTATAAACATACTTATAATAATAGGTAGGAATACCGGTAGCTTTTGAAGGGGATACTGTTATTCCGGCCGGCACTCCCCTGACTTCGAGGGTTACTGAATCTGTTGCAGGGCCGCCTAAAAACTTTACTTCCACATCCACATAAGCAGTACCTGTACTCATAAGATAAACATCCTGCGGAGTAGTGTCCTGGGCGTTTTCAACACTATAATTAAGCGGTACCCTAACTACCTTCTTACACGATATAATTATTGCACAAAACGCCAGCAGGAATAAAACAATTCTTTTCATACGGTTATTTTTAAAGCGGAAAGATACGAGCATTGCATTAAAATTCATAGCCATTTTACTTTTTCATTGATTGATATGTTTCTGAAGCCTTCTTTTGCAGGTTCATCCGTATGTCCCAAAAAGATTAATCCCATTACAATATCCTCTTTACCAAGCTGTAAATAGTCTTTTAATGCCTGCGAATGCGTCATGCCCCCGGTACTCCAGAAGGAGGAGATTCCAAGGGCGGTAGCTCCAAGTAATATATTTTGTATAGCTGCTGACGCCGCGGCAATTTCTTCTATTTGCGGAATTTTTAAGTTTTCACCCCGCTTCATCACTGCAATTACCAGGTGAGAAGCCTTATCAACATTATGCAATAATTTGTCATAAGCGGCCTGCTGGCGTTTTTCTTCATCTGTATGCTGCCAATAAAGATCGGCATGGGCTTTGCCAAATTGTTTTAGGGCTTCTCCGCCATACACAAAAAAGCGCCAGGGTTCTGTTCGTCCGTGTGTAGGGGCCCAATCGGCAAGAGCCAGCAACCTGTTTACAGTTTCGTCAGGTATGATCCGGCCGTTCATTTTAGACCAGCTTACCGAACGCCTGTTTTTTATAATGTCAGTTATCTGTTCAAATTGGATGGTTGGCATGGATTACAAAGATAATGGGTTAGTGGATTAATCAATGCAGGGAGTGACATGAAAAATTTCCCGCAAAGTGCGTTTAACCACCCCCTCCCCTCTATAGATGCCCAATTGGGAGTTAACCCTGAAAAAGGAAAGTGCGCTGATAAACAGTAAAGGTATCCTGTTTGAATCTTTTAAAAGGCAAAAACTCATTAAAGTCAACACCAGTAAGCATTTTAGTTAATACACAATTTAATTCACCTTTTGTATGCTCCTTTTTTCTTATTACACCGTTTAACACACTAATATATACTTCAATTATGCCAAGTAGTGATATGAAATATAAACTCTTGGTTTTCTTATAAAAGTTTTGATATTTGTCTTTCTAAAATAATATACTACATGAAAAAATTATTGCTGCCATTAGTATTTTTAACAACAATCAACATAGCCGCCGGGCAAACTAAATGGGATAAACCCAGCACAACTGCATTGGAGGATGATTGTATGACGTATCTTTCCAAGACGTATAAAAATCTTGAAGAAACCCAAAAGGAGACTATTTCAATTTGTTTCTCAAAAGAAATTAAGGCAAAATATACAAGCAAAGAAGAATATGATAATTTATTGGACAGGGAACTTAGTAGAGATTGTATTCAATGCTAATAATATGACAGACCTTGTTTACCAGGAAGAAGACATAAAGGATCAATCTAAAACACAACAAATAATAGAAGACAATATTGATTTTATAGTTAAGAACTCTAAAGAAAAGGAAAAGGTACTCATTCTTGCAGAAAAGAAAAACCAGCCATTATTTTTTGATGGTAATAAGAGAGTATCCGCATTTAACCCCGGGTTTATTGATTTGTTTTTACATTCTGACTTAACCCGGCTGGAAGAGCTTATTAAGGATTCATCTTTTAATATTTTCATTACGCATACCTATCCATTTTTAGACAGGGCTACTGCTTTAATCGCGGCATCGTATGAAAATAAAGAGGGGAACAACAATATGTTTTTAGTTACTAAAAGAAAAACAAGGATACCTGAAAAAACGTTCTTTGACAATAGTGAACAACTTATTTTTCACAGAAAATATAAAGATGATAGTACCGGGATAAAAATGCGTGCCGAAGATGCAAAGGGTATTGAATCTATCAGGTTAGGTACCGCATTTTCAGTAGAAATATTCTTTTATTTAACTCCTCAGTTTTACCCCAAAGCTACCCTTATCAGTAACCTCCTCGATTCGAATGGTTTTGTAATTGGTAATGTTTCCAATACTTCAAAGTATTTCTTTGGGATAAATGGGACCGCATACATTGCCCCAATGACAAATTACAAATGGTATTATTATGCAATGAACGTATTCCCCAATCATATAGAAATCTATGTCAATGGCAGTCAGATATTATCATATCCTTTGCATGAACCAATGCGTAATTCAGGAAACAAACTCTATATAGGTAATCATGATAATTTCCAATATTATATAGGCGCCATTTCAGAAGTAGCAATAACGAAAACAACTTTGGATTCAAATCAGATACAAGCAACATGGAAAGAAATAAAACAAGTGGTAGGTAAATAGTTTAATCAGAAAGGGATAGGATTTTATATTTTTATGTTTCAAAATTTATTGCTGATAAAAAAAATTGATGTACACTCCTGATTTGACCAAATTAAAAGAGGAAACCCTGCGCTGGATATTTTCCATTTTTAGCGCTGTTTTAGTTTACTTAGTATTAGCAAGTATAGCCACGGCAATATACCATCCTGATATAGATCAGTTAAAAAATACAGCGGATAAAATATTAGCTGAAACTTATAGTGTACGGCCCGAGCCTTTGGAAGCGCTTTTATTCCGGTTAGCGGTGATTACTATTATTCCGGGGATACTTGGTTTTTATATCCTTTTTTCAAAACCAGAGTTTATTAAAACCCTGGCTAATAAACCGGTTTATTTATACATCTCTGCACTATGTTTAGTATGTATGATTGCCCTTATTTATTTTGATTTTGCTGCCTTTAATCCTTATGGGCCTAAGGGCGGCGACGTACCTCAAAATAAGCGCGATTCATCTTCCATTACTAATTTTGATTTTTATTTCGATGGGCTTTTTCTTGGTAATTATTTATGGCTTTATGCGCTGGTTCTGCTACCGGCCATCGGTTCCCTGTTTCTCATTGGTTTTAAAAAATATAATTGGGACAATAAGAAATCATTCCAAATAATCTCTTCATTAATTGGATATACTATTGCCGCTGGCAGCATTGTGGCGATGATATTAATGAACACTTTCTCTTTTCCATACTCCAACGATAATAAATATGATTTTGGCGCTGTCTATTATTCAATGACCCAGGTTTTTGCGGGTTCGCCCATGCTGGTGGATCATTTTACAAATACTTACGGGCTTTACCCGCATTTTTTAAATCCGCTTTTTCAGATAACAGGACTTAATGTTTTTAAATTCTCGTTGGTCATGTCTTTGCTTACGGGGCTGTCATTTGCTCTGAATTTATTTTCATTAAAGAAACTGGTAAGTAATCATGTAATTTTATTTTTAGGGTTTGCATCTGTCCTGTTTTTTCCTTACCTGGATTTTAAGCTTACAAATGCATTCGATTGTATTTTCTCCTACTATCCTATCCGGTATATTATTCCTAGTACGCTGATTTATTTATCTATTTTATACCTGGAAAAAAAGTCTCTTAAAATTTACCGGACAACTTTTACTCTATCCGCAATGTTTGTTTTATGGAACCCTGAAATGGGTTTAGTATGCTATATATCCTGGCTACTGGTAAATATATACAATGACTTTTATTCCGCTGAAGGTAAAATAGCTCCTAAGAAAATTCTGTATCACTGTGGTGCAGGCATTGTTGTTTTGGTCGCTGTTTTTTATTCTTATAAATTACTGATCTATGCATTTTATGGGGCCTGGCCGGATTTAAGTTTGTTATTCGGGACCATTACTGTTTTTAGCAAAGTTGGCCTGATGCTTCTTCCAATGTCTTTGGTGCATCCCTGGAATTTAATGGCCCTGGTACTGATTTTAGGGTTTACCTGGCCAATTGTAAAATGGTATAAAAAAGAGGTAACCCCGAAGTCTTCTATTGTTTTATTGATCTCGCTGATTAGCCTTGGGTATTTTGTTTATTTTCAGGGCCGGAGCCAGAATTCCAATTTTGCTTTAAGCTCTGGTTATTGCCTGTTCCTGCTCACAATACTGGGAGATGAATTATGGAAAACAGTCAAAAATGCCAATGTGTTTTTACTGAATGCTTTATTTATTGTTTTTCTTTTTTTCATTTCTTTTTCATTTGCGGAGATACTATTCAACACTCATAAAATGATAGGCCTGGTTTACCAGGAAGAAGACAAAACCAATGAATCTGAATCCCAGGAGAAAATAGAAAGTAATACTGATTTTATTTGTCAGAACTCAGCGGAAAAGGAAAAGATCATTGTCATTTCACAAAAGAAAAACCAGGCATTATTATTTGATGGAAACAAAAGAGTTTCAGGATTTAATCCCGGATTTATAGATCTGTTTTTACTGACAGACAGAGACCGCCTGGAAAGCATTTTAACAGATTCATCTTTCAGTGTTTTTATCGAGCCAAGCAATCGTACCTATCCATATATGGCCCGCCCTACCGCTGCGCTGGCGGCCTCTTATGAATTTAAAGCGGTAAATAAAAGTATTGTTCTTCTGAACAAAAGAAAGAATATGATCCCTTCAAGATCATTTTTTGGCGATACAGACAGCCTTGTTCTTCACAGAAAATACAGTGATGATGCCGCAGGAATAAAGTTAAGGGTCGATGATGCATTTGGTATTGCTACTATTACAATAGCTCCGCAATTTTCTGTTGAAGCATTATTCTATTCAGTTCCCCAGATGTTTCCTAACGCAACGATTGTAGGGAATGCAAAGGATTCAAGCGGGTTTGCAATGGGTAATGTTTTCAATTCTTCCAATTGCATGTTCTCAGTTAATGCCACTGGCTTTGCTCTGCCGTTGCCTTATAATCAATGGGTTTATTGTGTGATGAATATATATCACGATCATCTGGAAGTTTATAAAAACGGAGCGCTTTCTTTTTCTGGTCCATTATCCCAACCTATGAAAACCTCATATAATCAGATTTCTATTGGCAACCTAGGTAGTACTCTTGATTTTAACTATTATGCAGGCCCCATTTCAGAGGTTGCAGTTGCCAATAAAGTTTTAGATTCAAATCAAATACGGGCAACATGGAGAGATATCCAACAAGTGATCCATCAATAGGTCAACAGGCAAAATCGTGCAATCCTAAAAAACTTCAATGCATTGTCCGGGACAATCTTACCTGACCAAATCATACTTATTAAGTTGAAAAGCCTTTTCATTATTGGCAGCGTCTTTAATGGTAAGTCTGAGCGTTTCCATTCCTGTTAATTCATTTTTTAAATCGCAGTATTGTTCATTGGTTATGGATGAGGTGTTAATACTATTCACCGAAGTTATTTCGTCCCCTAATTTTATCCCATCCGCTGCCGCTTTAGAGCCTTCCCAAAGGAAAGTAACTTTGAGCTTTCCGCTATCCGCCACAAAATTTAAACCGAATGACCTTGAGTATTTGGTATCTATAGTGTCTGATAAAGGATTCATATAAATTTTATGATTTTCGAAGTCGAGGATTGACTCATAATTTTTCATGAAAGAAGTTCCCATTAAAGAAACATTTCTTTCCCTTGATAAACGAACAATTTTATTTCTAAACATTACACCGCCAATTTTTATACTGTCAGCAATACCCATATATACTTTTGAGGTAAGTTTCTGAAAAAACGTTTGTGTTGTGAACCCATAACCAGCAGCAAATATGCTGGTTTCCGGCTTTCTGTTTATTGCAGTTAAATCCTCATTAATATCCAGCGGGCCATTTGAGCCGCTATCGAATTCTATATAAAGCGAGCTATCATTATATTGTGTTCGCATAAACGGGCTTCTTCCGAAATTTTCAACAAAAGCCAATGCCAATGCTGTTGCGGGGAGTGTTGGTACCCGGCTGGATAAATTTATAGTAGTATCATTAAATTTAATTTTCCAATAGCATTCATGCATCAGGTTTACCCCTATTATGCCATCTATTTTTTTACACAGCATTTTACTTACATCATCCAGGTTATTTACCATGCAACCGGTATTTTTAAACACAATATTCCCCATTTGCAATCTTTCAATGGAATAAATATCAACCTTTTTAGTGGCGCTGGTCCCATCATTCATTTCGGTAGTTCCTGTTTTTTCCAATTGAAGTTCTTTTGCTAATTCCTCTGTTACAAGCGTAAGCGCCCCGGTATCAAATATAAAGTCATACACTTTCCCGTTTATAGTTACTGATACTACAATCAGTCCGCTTACATATTGAAAATGGATGGTCTCGTTAAAAGCAGATTGTTCTGGTGAACCGGAATAAAATTTTTTGTCCCGTTCCCGTATTGCATTTATTGCCTTCTTTTTTTCTTTTTTCGTTTGTGCAGGTAAGTGTATGGAAAACGAAACAAGTAAAATGACAACCAGGAATATTCTGCATCTGTTGTATTTCATAATTTTTTAAGTTTTATTAACTCATCTTTTCAACCCTTCATAGTAACCATTATCCACCTTATTATATCCCAGCGATATGGCTTTTTCCACATCCTGCAGGGCTAGCGCTTTATCGCCTTTCAGACTATAGGTTAAAGAGCGCTCGTAGTAGAGCTCTCCCAGGTCGGGGTTTAACTTTATTGCTTTATCAAAATCATTGATCGCTTCATCTAGCCGGTTTTTATCCCTGTAAACCTTGGCCCGGTTCAGATAAGAAGCATACTGGTCAGGCCCGAGAGAAATAGCTAATCCATATTCTTTAAGCGCCGAGTCGCTTTTGCCGGTCAGGTTCAGAAAATTAGCATAGTTGCCATGTGCCTGTGGGGATGGATCGATTACCAATGCGGTTCTGAACCAGTATCCTGCCGAATCGTAATCCTTAATTATATAGTAGAGGATAGCAAGTCCCAGGGTTAAATTAGGATCTTTGCTATTAAGGTGCATAGCCTTAAAATAATTTTGTTTCGCTTCATTATACTGGCCTGAGCCTCGTTCCATCTCGCCAAGTGAAATGTATGGATTTACAAATTCGGGTCTTAGTTCTATCGCCTTGTTCAATAAAAACATGGCCGAATCATAATCTCTCCTTTTTTCAACCGGGTCGCCGGCCGCAGCCCATTTCTGGAAATAAATATAGCCTAAGTTATTGTATGCGCCTGGATCGTGAACTGGATCTTTTTCTATAGCGTCGCTCCACAGGCTGATTGGATCATACCATACCTTGCACCGTTCATTGCTCAGGAAGAAAAGAAACACTAAATATGCGGCTGATATCGCCAAAACCGTACTGCCATATTTTTTTTAATCCCAAAATATTCCGATACATACCAACTGGCTATAAAGAATAAACCAAGATAAGGCAGGTACGTATAGCGGTCGGCAAGTATAGCATCGCCCACAGGTATGAATTGCAGCAGCAGTGCGATACCGGCTATAAATAAAAGCAGGCCGAAAACAAAGGTCCTGTTTTTGCGCAGGTACTTCCATGCTAAAAAAACAATAGCCACGGCTGCTAGAGGATAAAGGTAAAAGAGGATGTGCAGGGAGCCGCCTGTCTTTTGCGGATAAGCATAGAAATTGCAAAGACCGGCAGGAATCACAGCCTTCCATAAATAGGTAATGAACGCATAGCCGCCCAAAGCTATTCTTTCTATAAAATTGTAGTGGACCTTTTGCATATCCATAGCTCCGGCGCTTTGCTGCACTTTTACGGCGATGATACCAAATATTACAGCCAGTATAAAATGCGGGATCTTTTCACCAAGCAATGAATATTTCCATTCCCGTTTTTCAAAGTAATCTATGAGCAACATTGTAAGCGGCAGTGTTACGGCAACCGGCTTAGACAACAGGGAACAGATATACAATACAAGGACGCCTATGCACCAATTCCTTTTTTTAGCGCCTGCAGCCCGCAGATAATATACATAAGAAATGCATGCCGCTAAATAGAATAACCCATACAGCACATCCTTTCTTCCTGAAATCCACGCGACCGATTCCACATGCATGGGGTGCAAACCAAACAGGAGGGCGGTAACTATAGCCGCTACCGGCCTGCGGGTGAGCAGGTTCACAAACCAATAAACCAGCAGGGTATCAAGTATATGAAGTACAAGGCTGTCGAAATGATACAGCCAGGGCTCTAAACGCACAAAACTGTATTCGATAGCATAGCTAAGAATGGTAAGCGGGTGATAGTTGCCCATCACCGGCGCGGAAAATATTGCCTTTAACCCGGCAGGTGACAAATCTTTTATAAACGTGTTATCCTGTATATACCCGGGGTCGTCCCAGTTCGTGAACTGATTATTCAGGCATACCCGCAAAAACAACCAGCAAAGTATAGCGATGCCAGCCATTATGAAGGCATGTGTGGAGGTTTTTAACGCTCCGCCATCTGCTCCAAAAGCCGAAGCCGACGCCACAGATTTTTTTTGCCGGGGCATATGCTGCTGTGGCTTTCCGGGACTGTTTGAATGGCCTGTATCCCCTTGTTGTTTGTTTTTGTTCTTTGCCATAAAGCATAAATATACTTTGGAAACAGGGAATTTGGATTCCTGTCGGAAATTTTTACATAATGTGGGGTGTGATCTTAAAAAAATACCCGTTCACCAAAGGTGTATTGCAATGGGAACTCAATTGCTCCAATAAATCTTTGCCAAATATTGCTACCTTTATTAGAAACGTTTATCTATGAAATATTTATTTTGGTTTTTAGGAATTGTATTTGCAGGAAATGCATTCGCTCAAAATATAAATCCCAAAACCGGGAAACCATGGGCATATCCTGATATGGATTCTGTTTATAGAGTTTGTATAGGTACAAAATATGTGCCTTTTGATGTGATTACCCTTGAGGGCAAAAAATTTAACAATGATTCCTGCCTGCATAAGGTGACTTTTATAAACTTCTGGTTTGAAGGTTGTCAGCCATGCAGGGAAGAATTTGGTAAGCTGAACGAATTATATGACAGTTTGAAAGACAATCCTACCTATCAATTTGTTGCTATCACCTTTGACCGTAAAGAAACATTACCTGATTTTATTCGAAAAACCGGAATCCGTTATCCTATAGCAACCGTTGCCGATAAAATAGAATCCAAAAGGCTTAACTATACAATGGGCTATCCAAGTAGCATCATTTTAGACCGGGGCGGTACCATCAGGTTCATTGAAATGAAAGGTATTGCCGACCAGGAAAGCTCTTATAAAGTTGCATTACATCGCGTACTTTCAGTCATGAAAAGCTTGTTGTAGGAAAATATTGAAAAGGTGGAGGGGAAACAATGGATTTACTTTCTCAATAAATGGGGCGAAACATTCCATTGTCCGTGATCTTTAGTTTTAATAGAAGCTGTTTTCTGGTTCAATCGGATAATTATGCCTGAGCGCTCTGCGCCATCATTTCCCATAAAATAAACAGTATCTCCAACATTGAATTTTGACATGTACATTAATGCCCCGGCCTTCTGCATAAAACGGATTCTGTCAACTGCCATCCGGTTAAGAATAACAAGCTGGTCATAAGTAAGCTCATTCATCAAAACGTCAAATTTTCTGATAATGTCTTTTGTGTCATCAGATTCCTGCATTGCAGTAAATTTTAAACAAAAATAAAAAAATATTTTTTGTTTGGGGAAGAGTCTTGTGCCAGGAAAAGTTTACACCAAAAAATTGTGCGAAGGTGAGCAAGGATTGGGAAAAAATAAAATGACCTTTTACTCTAATTATATGGTCTTCAATTAAAACAGGCAGACAATCGCCATAAAAAATCAGGAATAAACGGGGCAATTCAAAATTAACTTTTTAACCAATTAAATAACCCTAAATCTTATTTACCCTTTTTTCATGCCTTCCGCCCTCAAATGGCGTAGAGAGAAAAACTTCCGTCATTCTTTCAGCGAGATCTAAAAGCACAAAGCGGGCAGGGATACATAGAATATTGGCGTTATTATGCTGCCTCGATAAGGAAGCAAGTTCTTCCGTCCAGCAAAGCGCTGCTCGAATGCCCTCATGCTTGTTGGCGGTCATACAAACGCCATTACCGCTGCCGCATATAAGTATGCCGGCTGCTGCTCTTCTTTCTTCTACCATAGCGGCCACAGGGTGTGCGAAGTCGGGATAGTCAACGCTGTCGAGGCTGTAGGTGCCTTTATCTGCAACCTGCCAGCCGTCAGCCGTCAGCATTTTAATCACATCTTCTTTATACTCAAATCCCGCATGGTCTGCCCCTATTGCAATGGGAAGGTTTTTATCGAAAACAGTGCTCATATTATTCAAGGTCTTTTAACGCTTCTCTTTTTCTTTTTGCTTTAATGGTGCGCCCGCTTATATAAACCGAAATTTCAAAAAGGACATATAAAGGTATGAAAACAAGCAAACAACTAAACAAATCGGGCGGGGTTATTATCTCCGCAAGAATAAATAATATGATGAATGCATACCGCCTTTTCGCACGTAAAAATTCTGGAGTAAGTACACCAATCCGTGAAAGAAAATACACCAGTATGGGCAACTCAAATACAATACCGAGCGCTAATATCATATTGCTCATAGTGTCGTAGTAGTTATCTATGGTAATGATATTTTCAAACATCGGGCTTAATTTGTAATTGCCGAAAAAGTTTATGGTATATGGGGCAACGATAAAGTAAGAAAACGCGACGCCGGTAAAAAACAAGAGGGAACACCAGAATACGATCCCATTAGCCATCTTTATTTCCGATGGCCTCAGTGCGGGTTTTATAAACTTCCATAGTTCCCACAGCACATAAGGAAAAGCGCAGATAAAGCCCAGCATCAGCGATACAGAAAGGCTCATCATGAATTGCCCGGTAACTGCTGTATTCTGGAATTTCATTTGTATATCGCCCAGGCAGAAAGCGTCGTAATGCAGCAGCCTGCCCAATGCGCAAAACCATTTGTAAGAAATAAAGTCTTTATGGGCTGGGCCTAAGATTATCTTGTCGAATATCCACTCTACCTTGATAAATACAAGTATTGCTCCGATAAGTATTGCAAAAGCAGAACGGATAATATGCCATCGCAGGTCTTCCACATGGTCGAGGAAATTCATTTCCGCCTGCGGATTTTGATTTCTGCTGTTGAGGAAATTGTTAAATATGCTCACTTATATATATTGGGTGTGCAAAGGTAGGACTAAATGATTGATTAGTTAAGCCCAAAAAGTTTCCCGACATATTAGTCTTAGTAATAATTTAAATAGCATCTAAGATGCTTAAGAACAATAATTATTCAATTTACTTTTTGACTAATCAACTAATTTTATATCTTAGTGCCCTAATGAGAAATAAGATCATACTAATTGCAGCGCTTTTGTTCATGCTTTTGGATTTCAGCAGTTGCAGAATGCGCGAGATTGGTGTATCCGGTACTAACTATTTTGCGCCAACACGAACACGCCACCACTGGGCAAGGGAGAAGAAAATGAATACCCGCCACATGTTCTGGGGACGCCACCGTTATGGTATGCGCCCATACTCGCACCGTGGACAGATACGTTTTTAAATAGCACCTGGAAACCCCTGACCCCTAAAGGCTACCGTTAGGACACAAATACAGCTTAATATTGTAAAAAACAGGTATAGCTATGGTTGTTCAGTTAGACAATACTATTGAGCTTGATGTTGTTAATGAATGTGGAGAAGATACAATAAGTCAGCGGGAGAGGTATAGGGGTAGGTTTTGCGATAAAAGATTGGATAAAAGGGCAGAGCAGATTTCGTCAATGTTGTACTTTAATCAATCGAGCAGCATACACGGAAGTACGCATTATGAATCTGAACAGAAGGGCGCTTATCGTTTTTTTGCAAACAAACAAGTTGAAGAGGGTACTCTAATTGAGGCAGTAAAAGAAAGGAGCAGCTACTTATGTGCGGACAAAGACGTATTAGTGTTGGTGGACACAACCGAGTTCAATATGAAAAACCACCACAACCGTTTAAAGCCGGATACGGGCATTGGTTTGACGGGCAATAATATTGATTTAGGATTCTTCCTGCACACCAGTATGGTACTGGATTCAGCTACAGAAGCGATCTTAGGCTTGTCAGATGTTCAGCTATGGCATAGATCAGAGGATAAGGTAAGTAAAAAGTCGGGTGAGAATAAAAGCATTCCCATTGAAAAAAAGGAGTCGTACAAATGGATAAAAGCCAGTGATGACAGTAAACTACATTTATCTGCGGCCAGAAGTGTTACGATGATCGAAGATCGGGAAGGAGATATATACGAGCAATTTGCTCGTATACCTGACAAGCGGACTCATTTGATCATTCGTAGCAAAACCAATCGTATTCTATCGTGTGGACGTCAACTGTATGATTTTCTGGCAGCACAACAAACTGCGGGTACCTATAATATTGATCTGGTTCATGATATAGACAATCGAAAAGGAATAGAAAAAAGAATAGCAACTGTAGAAGTCAGGTATTGTAAAGTAAAAATAAACAAGCCGAAACATCATAAAAGAGCGGAAATAGTCCGGCAAGTTGAGCTTTATGCCATCGAAGTGAGAGAACATACCCCCGGTATTAAAAAACCAATCTTATGGCGTATCCTTACAACCCATCAAGTTGAAACGTACCAGGATGCCGTAAGTGTGGTTAATAAATATCGGCTAAGGTGGTACATAGAACAACTGCACAGATTGATCAAAAAGAAAGGCTTTGGTATAGAATCCAGTGAGTTGGAAACCGGATGGGCTATAAGAAAATTGACAGTTATGATACTTAATTCATCAGTGCGTATAATGCAGCTGTTATTGGCATTTAATAATAAGGAAAGCCAGCCAATAGAACAGGTCTTCGACCCAGGTGAAATAAAATGTTTAGAAAAGCTCAACAAAACACTACAGGGCAAAACAGAAAAGTCGCAAAACAATAACAACCCAGCACTATTATCATGGGCTACGTGGATAATAGCAAAACTGGGAGGATGGAAAGGATATAACATCAGACGCCCACCTGGCCCTATCTCATTAAAAAAGGGGCTTGATAAGTTTAACGGGATCTACAATGGGTGGAAACTTGCTCTGTCACCTTAAAAGATGTGTCCTAACGGTAGCCCCTAAAGGGGGACCTGCTATTTAGCAGCTTCAAGGTCATTTTACTTTGCAAATTCTACTTTGCAATTTTTATGGAGGAGAATGCACTGATCGCTGAAAAATATTTTTCTCATTTTCTACTCACAATATCTATAAAAGTTGGGAATTAAATTCAAACCTTCATAGATGGTCCCCCTTTAAGGGGGCAGGGGTTTAGCTAAATACCTGAGTTTTCCCCACATTTTATACACTACAGGCTAAAAATGAAGCTGGGTTTGCAGTTTCATTTTTTTTGTGTTTCTTTGTAGTGTATAAATTGTACACTACATGGCATTCATTCGTAAAATCAAGAAAGGAG
>CAISOH010000334.1 GCA_903887005.1 uncultured Bacteroidota bacterium
AACGCGAGTAGTTGCCCCGATAAATCGGGGCGAACCTGACTTCATTGTTTTTGCTACAAAGCTTGAACACCTGACGGTGTTATTCGATTTTATTCAAATGCCGCTTGACTGAACGCGAGTAGTTGCCCCGATAAATCGGAGCGAACCTGATTTCATTGTTTTTGCTACAAAGCTTGAACACCTGACGGTGTTATTCGATTTTATTCAAATTGCCGATTGACTAAACGCGAGTAGTTGCCCCGATAAATCGGGGCGAACCTGACTTCATTGTTTTTGCTACAAAGCTTGAACACCTAACGGTGTTATTCGATTTTATTCAAATTGCCGACTGACTGAACGCGAGTTGTTGCCCCGATATATCGGGGCGAACCTGACTTCATTTTTTTTGCTACAAAGCTTGAACACCTGACGGTGTTATCCATTTTATTCACATGCCGATTAACTAAACGCGAATAGTTGCCCCGATAAATCGGGGCGAACCTGACTTCATTTTTTTTGCTACAAAGCTTGAACACCTGACGGTGTTATCCATTTTATTCACATGCCGATTGACTAAACGCGAATAGTTGCCCCGATAAATCGGGGCGAACCTGAATTCATTTTTTTTGCTACAAAGCTTGAACACCTAACGGTGTTATCCATTTACTTGCATCTATGTAATGTATAATGGGCATATTTCCATATTTTTACATTTCCCTCCTTATTGGAGCAATTTCAACTGTATTTTTTATGTTTTTAGATTTTAACACGAACAGGGACGAGGCAAAGATGACAGAAAGTAAACGTATCCTTATTGACGAGCAAACATCTCCATTGCAACGGATTATGTGGATATATAATGATGATGAACCACAGAAGCGTACTTTTGAAAATAATATTTGTGCCTTTCATATCGGTAACGGATATTTTTTAAGTGTAGCCCATAATTTAAGAATACAGGCCGGATATTACCGGTCTATTGATGAGGCCCTTTTTAAAAAGGAACTATACCCGATACTTGATGGTTCTCAAACAAGGTTTTTAGACCAGCACTATTTTATGGATGACTATACGGGTAAAAGGTATCTTAATACGGCAGATCCTGCAGCACTGCAGGCAATTGCTAATATTATGAAGCAAAAACGGTTCGATACCCGATGGGTAACGCTTTCTGAAAAGAAGATTTGCAAACCCCACCTCGTATTCCAGTTTAAAAACAACGCTTTCTATAATGATTCCATGCTGACACGCCAGTTTAAAGAACATAAGCAAATGTTTGATAAGGACTCCCATAAGCATACATTTTTATTAGAGGTAGAGCTTGTGAATGCGTTTTACAGCGCAGACATTGCATTGTACCGGATAACGGGCGAGTTGCCGGAGGTCATTAATAAGATTCCCGCAGTTGATATTAATTTCGACTTCCTCGATGAATCAAAAGATAAACTATACTGCCTGCAAAGTTCTCCGAGCGGCCCGGCTGGCAGATTGCTGAATATGGCTACTATAGAAGGAATGCTTGATCATTTAAATGTTTTCCCGGATGAGATAGGCGGGAATTATTTATTTGAAGGTTACCGTTACCTGATAAAAGGTTACTTCCGGTTCGGTTCTTCGGGAGCGCCCTATCTTTTTTATGATGATGAACGCGGCAGATATGTGGTGAATGCGATCCAAAGTGAAGCAAGCGGCATACAGCTTTCCATAAAAAATGACAAGGAAGGAAATTTCCAGTACGTTAATGCGATTGCATCGCCTTTATACATTATCAAAGATGAATTGGAGCGTTATATAAATGTGTAATCATTGTTTTGTTACAGTGTCTTTTGCGGCAATTTTTATCCAGGTCTTATAATTGTTCCGTATCCACATTTTCACTTCCAGATCTGAAGCAGTGCGGGCAAAATCATAAGGCATAGGGTTAGCGTACATAAAATGACCAATACTATCTCCTGAGAGACCGGTAAGGACATTTACCAGAGTAGGTGTATAACGGGTATCAATAAACTTCTCTATCTCTCCCGCTGCGAAAATTTTCTGGAAATCATACGTTCTCCGGGCTTTCCTTGAAAACTTTTCTGCTATCGCAGACACAGGACTAATAAAAGGCTGCGGATGTTCCCGTTGTAAAGGCAATTTATAGATACTCGCACGTTCGGCAGAATCTAACTGGTATTGTGTAAGATGGCCGGGATGCAACCTGAATTCCTCCAACTGGTAATCAGTGGGTTCCATGATAATGTTGAGCGATGCAATTACTTCAGCCAATGGTATAGTCTTTTGTACTGTTTTAAAGCCTATATATGACCAGGCGATAACATCGCCTGGTTTGGCAGGAATTGAATATTGTCCGTTTTCGCTGGTAGCGGTTGATTGTTGGGTGAATACATTTACAACGGTAACCAGGTATAAGGGCTTGCCTGTACTTATGTCCGTAACAGTACCTTGAAGGGTTTGTGACCTCCCGGTAAATGAATACAATAAAAAGACAAACGTAAAATAACGCAACTTTTGAAAGTGTATATTGTAAAGCTAAACGATAACTGTGATGATATAATTATGTTTTCAACTTTTTGGGAATAGTTTATGAATCAGATACCAGTGTTAAGTCAAAAGGAAAAAGTCAAAACCTGAAAGCATGTAATAGATTAAAATCAAGAGAAAATAATAAGTTTAAATCAGACAAAATTAACCTGACTGCACACTAGCTTTTTTCATTATGCCACACTTTCTATTATGTACTTTTTGCCGTTAAGAACAAACTGATAACCCGGGTTTTGACCAATCATTTTTTCTCCGATCGGGGACGCTGCAGAAATGGCATAATAAGTTTTGCCATCTACTTTCAACTGACCTGCGCTTATGGTGATGTAATAGATCCCATTATTGGTATAAACTAATGAGCCGGGTTGTACTGTTATGCTCATTTGGGCGGGAATTATACGTTCCAGCGTCTGCTTCAGTTTGTTCAATTCTGCTAACCTGTTCAGGTTAAGTTCTACTTCCTGTTGCATTATTTCGCGCCCGGTTTCAAATTTATCGCCGGCGCTGCTCCTTGAATCATTATTCGCTGCTTCCTGCGCATCTGAGATGGCATGTTTTATTTCGGATTCCCGATTTATTATATACCCGACACAAAGGAGATAAAGCCGCTCTTTTAATTTCGACATAATCCGTTTTTTTGATTTTCAATGGGTTAATATAATACACCTTGATGAAAAAGCGGAAATGTAATTTTTTAATGAATATCACGTTTTGATGGCACGCTTTTTTATAGAACTATCATAAATAGAATTATGATGATCACAACGACTATAAAAGGATTCATGGATGAGCAAAAAGGAAAGCTCAAAACAATTGCAGTTGCGGCAATGCTTCTGATAACTGCGAATAGCTATGGACAGGATAAAACCGTTTCCCGCAGAGATGAAACATATGGCCATACGCTGAATTTAGGGTTGGGTATAGGATATTACGGATACCTGTATCAGTCGGTGCCATTTTTCTTTGCCAATTATGAAATTGATGTGGCGAGGAATTTTACATTAGCACCATTTATTGGAATTGCTTCTTATCGCAGCGAAAATTATTATGTATATGCGGGAGATCATTATTATTATCATGAAACGGTGATCCCAATGGGACTTAAAGGCACTTACTATTTCGACAGGATACTTGGTGCAGGCCCACGATGGGATTTTTACCTTGCGGCATCTATCGGATTTAATTACGACAGAGTAGTTTGGGATAATGGTTATTATGGCGATAAAGGAGTATCACATGATGCAAGTCCATTATACCTGGATGCGCATATTGGAACTGAATATCACCTGAACAGAAATATAGGTTTGTTCCTTGATCTTTCAACCGGAGTTTCAACTGTCGGGCTTGCGGTGCATCGACTTTAAAATATTTACAGTTATTTGCAGATAGCATTATTTCAGAAATGAGATAATGCTATTTTTACGTCTGGTAATTCAACTTCACTTAGTTTTGCACCTATGCGCATATTAATGGTTTGCCTCGGGAATATTTGCCGGTCGCCTATAGCGGAAGGAGTGTTACGTCATAAGGTAAAGCAACATGGCCTGAACTGGACAGTAGCATCTGCCGGAACAGGAGCTTATCATATAGGAGAAGCGCCTCATCATTTTTCACAAAAGATATGCATGGCAAATGGTATAGACATATCTGCATTAAGAGCAAGTAAATTTATTGAGGCGGACTTTGTAGGTTACGATAAGATATATGCCATGGCAGGCGATGTGTATAATGAAATAGAATTAATAGGCGGTGACGCGGCAGATATGAGTAAGGTGGATTATTTCCTGAATGAATTGAACAAAGGCAGCAATGCCCCTGTGCCTGATCCGTATTTCGGACCGGAAGAGGGATACAGAATTGTATTTGAAATGATCAATAAAACATGTGATGCTATTATAGCACGCTACAAGAAAGAGAACTATGTCTAAACCATCAATACCACAGGGTACGCGTGATTTTTCGCCGGTTGAAGTGCGGAAGCGCCAATTTATATTTAATACACTGCGCGATATTTTTGAATTATATGGTTTCCAGCCTTTGGAAACCCCTTCTATGGAAAACCTTACTACGCTTACCGGTAAGTATGGTGAAGAAGGCGACCGCCTGATTTTTAAAATACTGAATAACGGATTGCATGAAAAGAAAGAGGATGACAAGAACAGGCTGAATGCTGAATGGGATAAAATCCTGAGCAAGCCTTATTCTTCTCCTGTAGTTACAGAGCGTGCATTACGTTATGATTTGACTATTCCCTTTGCACGGTATGTGGTGATGCACCAGAATGAGCTGGCATTTCCTTTCCGGCGTTACCAGATGCAGCCCGTATGGCGTGCCGACAGGCCGCAAAAAGGCCGTTACCGTGAATTCTGGCAATGTGATGCCGATGTGGTAGGCAGTACATCACTGATTAATGAGGCGGAATTATTGTGTATTTACCAGGAGGCATTCCGGCAGTTGCAGATTCCGGTGGTTATAAAAATAAACAGCAGGAAGTTATTGGCCGCATTAGCTGAATTATGCGGTATGCCCGAAAAAATGATGGACATAACCATCGCTATGGACAAATTAGACAAGATAGGGTGGGTGGGTGTTGCCAAAGAACTACAGGAGCGGGGTATTTCGGATGACGGTATATGGCAGATAGAAAAGGTGATAAATGTAAAGGGTACTAACGAAGAAAAACTGCTGGCTTTTGCAGATATTATGCAGCATAGCGCAACCGGAATGGAGGGCATAAACGAACTAAGCAAAACACTGGCTTATTATAAGGAATTGGCAGGTGATAATCTGGAATTAGGATTGAATATTGATGTGGATATTAGCCTGGCCCGCGGATTGAATTATTATACCGGTGTGATTGTTGAAGTAGTATGTAATCATCCGGAGGTAAAGATGGGCAGCATAGGCGGTGGCGGCAGATATGACGACCTTACCGGCTTATTTGGTTTAAAAGGGCTGTCGGGCGTAGGCGTGTCATTTGGGATTGACCGTATCTATGATGTGATGGATGAACTGAAAGTATTCCCGGAGCAGATAGCTACCGGCTCTCAGGTAATGTTAGTAAATTTTGGCGGGGAAAATGAAAGCTATGCTTTACGTCTGTTACAGCAATTAAGAGCGGCGAATATAGCAGCCGAGATATATCCTGATTCAGCAAAGTTTGATAAGCAGATGAAGTATGCCAACAGACGGGGCTTTGCCTATGTGATGCTGCCCGGCGATGAAGAACGCCAGAAGAACATGGTGAGCCTTAAAAACTTTAAGACAGGTGAGCAGAAAATGGTTTCGTTAGAGGAGTGTGTGGGGATATTAAAGCAACCAAGCTGATAGGAGAATTTGGTTCTCGTGTTTCATGTTTGATTAAACTATTTAATATTGCAAAGGTCTTACCTCTAATATCTATATATTTGATTCTCAAAATACAGATTTTATGACCAGAGGTTTGTTTTGCATAATAGCTTTATTGTTCTTTTCCCAAACAACATTTTCCCAGACTCTGTTTAATAAAGACGATGACGATGATCCCTATGAGCATTTGTCTTACTTCATGTATGGATTAAACTACGTCAGCAATAATGTCTATCTCGGCAGGAAGGACAGTATTGTAATACCTTACTATAGCCCTTATGTTGGATACCATTTCAAGAATGGGTTGTATGCAAAAGGTATGATGTCCTTCACTTCTGCAAATGGCAGGCATTTAGACCTTACAACGATTGAAATAGGTTATGACCGCAACTTTGGTGAACATTTTAACGGCGGTATAAACATAGACAAGTATTACTTCCATAAAAATAGCCTGAGCGTATGGGCGAATACCAAAGGTTTTGCAAGTATCAACGGGCAATACACCAATGACTGGATAGAACCACAGATAACCTTTGACGCCAACGTGAATAAAAATTCTACTGACTATGTTACCAACATTACATTAGACCATGATTTCAAATTAGCAGATAAAAAACTACATATCATACCCGCCATTGCAACCAATATAGGCACCAAGCATTATTATGATGAGTACTTTATTAACCGCCTTACCAAAAAAGATAATACACTCAAAATAAAGAAAGCGGTTGTTGATGCAGGCAAGTATAGACCCGCGGATTACGAATTCAGCATAAAAACAACTTATCTTCTATCCAAATGGTTATTCATGCTGATATCGACCTATGTAATCCCTGTTAACCCTGCTACGGTAATACTTCCTACCCGCACCGTGACGGAAAAACTCTCCAACAGTTTTTATATCGAATTAGATGTTTGCCACAGGTAGTTAATTATCGTGGTTGTGGTGCCGGGCCAATATCTCTTTTGCACTATCTTTGTTTACATGAACATGAAGCATACTGCCGAATTTCCGGCATTCATCCAGCCTGCAAGAGTTTACAAGTTTGCCTTCATGCACGCACATATCCGGGCAATCATCGCACATGTCCACGCTGCCATCCGCCAATAAATCAGGCCCCTGTATAACGCCAAGGCCAATTGCTTTTACAGGATGAAAGAACCGTACAGGGTTAGCCAGGCAATAAAGCAGGTAATTTTTGAATGCTTTTCTTACCTGCTTATCCAGGATGCTCATGATAAAAATCCTCTTACCCATTTTCATGCGCGGATAAACAAGATACTTTGAATAAAACAGATGATGCATTACCTGAGCCCATTCAATAGTTTTTTTTCCATAAGCACCGAAAATATGCCCTTTGTTGTCGGTTATTAAATTCCCGATAAGCCATTTGAAAGAAGTGTGATCTACAGTGCCGCCTAAATAAGATGTAGCCTCATAACCGGGAAAATGTTTTTTAAGCACGGCATACACTTCCTGCGAGGGGACATTGGCAACGTCCTTCATAGTTTCAGCGGAAATAGCATAGCCGAGCGAGCTGGTATTAAAAGAAACATTTTCGCCTTTATCCGTACAATATTCCAGTCCGTTAAGGTCAGGCAAACCCCTGAAAGTAATCAGTGATATGCCATTCACATAGTCCACATTATCTATAGCCCACCTGATAAAATCCGGAACTTCTTCCAGGTTATTCCGGTGAACCGTCATGCCGAAATGCGTATAAAAATCTCCTGATTTTTTAACCAGTTTGGCAAATTTCAACCGTAAATCATTTAATTGTTCTTCATGTTCAATCTTCTCTTTTTTAAACTCAGGCCTGGTCTGTGTGCTGTCAATATGAAAACTGAGCCCGGTAAGCCCGGCTTTTTTCAGGTTAACTAATTTTTCTTCATTCAGTGCATAGCCATTGGTGAGCATCATGCTCTTCATGCCATTATCTGTAATAAATTGGATAATCTCATAAATTTGAGGATGCAAAACAGGTTCTCCTCCTGCAAGGGAAATACCGTCACAATTTCTCCATTTTTTTATAAACAGAATTTCTTCCTTGATTTGTTGCAGGGGCTTATGCCCCCCGCCCATTACCAACCGGTAACAGCCATCGCAATGTATATTGCAGATATCGGTGACTTCTACCCACCCGATAGGATTATCATTCATTGACCACGGTAAACGATATAGATTCCCCTTGTCGAGGGTTGATTTTTCCATGATAAATAGTTTGTGTCCTGCAATGCTAACATTAAAATTGCCTTTTAGACTGAGACGAAAACCTGATTCAGATCATTGGAAAATTATATATTTTTACAGGTTAAATTTTTACGATAAATACGAATCAATATCCTGGATTATTATTGGTTTGTCATATAAAATGGCAGCTATCAGCAATCGTGTTTAGGGCATGTCAGGAAATAGCTTGTACATATTGGCCTGTTCTTTTCCATTTTTTTTGAAACATTGAATACCTCATGCCAGTATTGCGTGGGCAAAAATGCCTTTGAGCCTTATTTTGTGAAATTGAATTATAGGTAATTACCGGTTAACCGCTTCTGCTTTTTTGTTTTTTAAATATTAATGGCATGGGTTTTGCTAACAGGTAATAGAGGCTATTAGTTATGTGGAAAGGATTTCATAATATAGATATTGTAGCGTCAATCGGAAGAATCTTTCTATTGATATTAACATTAGGGGTTGTATTGGCTGCATTGTACGGATTTATTTATTGGCTTGGTCATTATTAATCGGAAACAGACATCAACTTTTAAATTCCTGTAAATAGCGACCATGCAATTAACAGGGCAATTATTTTACTCCTTCAATTTGCAGGTTGGTCTTCCGTTTTTTTATCTTCCTGCTTTTGCCCGGCAACAAACCATGATGCAATAAACCCTGAAAATGTTCCGTATAGTGCAACACCCATAGTCATTAGGGCAATTCCTATAAATCTTCCTTCCCAGGTAACAGGATATTTGTCATCGTAACCGGCGGTTACTACTGATACATAAGCCCAATATAAAGCATCTCCGGCAGTTTTAATGTTACTTTCCGGGTCGGTTTCTACTTGTAAAATGCCGATGGCAGAAAAAATTATCAGAAGGATGGTGAGTATTATAACAGAAGTAAATGTTCCTTCCACTTTGTTACGAAAGATATGATGTATAAAATGTCTTGTGGTGCGGAACGTTCTTACAATCCGCAATAACCGGATTAAACGAAGTACCCGGCCTACTCTTAAATAAGTGATCACCGGAATGCTTGCAACCAGGTCGATCCACCCCCAGCGCATAAATTCCATTTTATTTTCCGCCTTATATAATCTTATGAAAAACTCCACCAAAAAGAAAACACAAATACAATCATCAATAATATTAATTACCCTGGAAGTTTCCTGGGGTAATTTGACAAAAAGGTCAACGAGCATTGCTCCTAAGACATAAATTGTCAGAATTAATACAATCAGATTTAAAAAACCAATTTTTTGTTGTTGATTATTTTCTTCCATTCTTTTTAGGTTATGGATAAAGATAAAATCATTTATCAAATAAACTGTTAAATCCCAACCCTATCTTCTCTCTTCTTCAGATGCATTTTCCTTCAATGCTAACCAGGCGATCATTCCATGCAAATATTACTTCCAATGTCTCATTTTTCAGACTTAGATATTCCCAGATGCTGTTATAAATCAGTGGTTGTTCTAATGACATTAATTTCCAAAATACGGAAAATAGTTCCTGTTTAAGGAATTAATGCATTTTATTTAAATACGTAAGTGATTGAATATTTTCATTTTAATAAATAGGCATGTTTATTGCCAATAATCTCTTGAGGAAAATACCCCCAAATTGGGAATTGTGTATAATGACAGATAGTGAAAAAGCATTTGCTTATATAAAAATATAATGAATTAGTCCGTGATAATATTTCAAAAACAAAACAAATGAAACAAACAACACTTCCATTTCCAGGACTCAATGCAAATCCAATCGGATTATTTACAAAAAAATTGTTTTTTTTGATATTGGCTATGTTACTGTTTTTTGTTACAGTAAAGGCAACGCCGGCCGCAATTACCGGTACTACAACCATAGCGGTAGGTAGCACAACCACATTATCGGATGCCACCACCGGGGGGACCTGGATGAGTTCCAATTTGTCAATAGCGACAGTTGGGTCTCTGACAGGCGTTGTTAGCGGATTAACTGCAGGTACCTGCAATATTACATATACTGCCGGAGGCTCTTATGTATATACAACCATGACTGTTTCAACGGTGTCTTCTTCACACCTGATCACAACATTTGCAGGCAATGGAACAGCTGGTTATAGTGGTGACGGAAGCGCTGCTATTGCCGGGGAATTAAGTGATCCATATGCAGTAGCAGTTGACGGAAGCGGTAATGTATATATTGCGGACAAGGGTAACAATTGTATTCGTAAAGTAAATACATCCGGCATTATAACCACATTTGCAGGTAATGGTACAGCCGGCTATTCCGGAGATGGCGGACCTGCATCTTCTGCGAAGTTAGATAAGCCTACGGGTGTAGCCTGCGATATAAGCGGTAATGTTTATATTGCTGATCAGGTTAATAATTGTATCCGTAAAGTAAATACTTCAGGCATAATCAAAACATTTGCCGGTAATGGCACAGCAGGATATACAGGTGATGGCAGTGCGGCCACGGCAGCTGAATTAAATCAACCTATAAACGTAGCAAGTGATTTTTCAGGTAACCTGTTTATTGTTGACTTTAACAATAGCGCTATACGCAAAGTTAATTCATCAGGAATTATCAGCACGGTAGCCGGTAACGGCACATGTGGATTTAGCGGTGATGGCGGTGCGGCAACCAGCGCTAAATTATACCATCCTACCATGATGGCCTGCGATGCAAGCGGGAACCTGTATATTGATGATGAAAATAATGACAGGATACGTAAAGTAAATACTTCCGGAGTGATTACAACTATCGCCGGCGATGGCATTGATTCCTTTAGCGGCGATGGCGGACCGGCAACGGCTGCGAGATTAAATGAAACTTATGGTGTTTGTGTAGATGGAAAAGGAAATGTGTATATAGCGGATTTAGTAAATCAGCGTATCCGTAAGGTTGACACTTCAGGTATTATTACTACCATATGCGGAACAGGAGTAAGGGGCGCTTTGGGAGACTGCGGCCCTGCTACAGCAGCGCAATTATATAACCCATATGGTATTTGTATTGATAACTCAGGTAATATATTTATTGCTGATAATATAAATGAAAAAGTCCGTAAAATATCTGGCTATTCATCAGTAATTACAGGTGCCACAACAGTGATGGCCGGAAGTATAATTACTTTAAGTAATGCCACTCCAGGTGGCGTCTGGACCAGCTCTAATACATCAGTAGCCACAATAGGTTCCCTTACCGGAATAGCAACAGGAGTAGCTGCCGGTACCTGCACTATTTCATACAACATCAGCGGCTGTTATGTTTATGCAACATTGACTGTTACCGCCATATCATCCATCACGGGAACTTCTTCAGTTTGTGCAGGCTCTTCAATTACTTTATCCGATGCTACAACCGGAGGCACATGGAGCAGCAGCAATACTGCTGTTGCTACAGTGGGCTCATCAACTGGAATTGTAAGCGGTATATCAGCAGGTACTTCAATTATATCTTATACAATATACGGGGGAGCGGTTACAAAAACAGTTACTGTCAATGCAACACCATCTGCAATTGCCGGTATTACCACCTTAGGAAGCGGAAGCTCTACAACATTATCCGATTGTATCACTGGTGGAACCTGGACAAGTTCAAATACGTCTGTAGCGACAGTTGGGGCTATGACTGGCGTGGTTACAGGAGTAACTGCAGGTACAACCAATATTACCTATTCTATTGGGGGCTGTTATGTATATACAACCTTTACTGTTATTTCCGTATCCTCTATTACAGGTACGGCCACTGTCTGTAAAGGGTCTGTCACTACTTTAAGCAACGCCATAACCGGCGGCACATGGAGCAGCAGTAATACATCTGTTGCAACAGTGGGTGCTTCCACAGGGGTAGTTACCGGTGTATCTGCAGGCACATCCGTTATTTCTTATACCATATACTGCAGTACGGTTACAAAAACAGTTACTGTAAATGCAATGCCTACTGCAATTACCGGTAGTACAACTGTAGGAACGGGAGGTGCCACAACATTATCCGATGTCATCACAGGCGGTACCTGGACGAGTTCAAATACGGCAGTTGCTACGGTTGGGTATCTGACAGGCGTGGTTAACGGAGTATCAGCCGGTACAACCAGTATTACCTATTCTATTGCGGGTTGTTATGTATATGCAACCTTTACTGTTATTTCCGTATCTTCTATTATGGGTACGACTACTGTTTGCAAAGGGTCTGCCACTACATTAAGCAACGCCATAGCCGGCGGCACATGGAGCAGCAGCAATTCATCTGTTGCAACAGTGGGTTTATCCACAGGAGTAGTTACCGGTATATCAGCAGGCACATCCGTTATTTCTTATACAATATATTGCAGTACGGTTACTAAAACAGTCACTGTAAATGCAATGCCGTCTGCAATTATCGGTAGTACAACCGTAGGAACGGGAGGCACAACAACATTATCAGATGCCATCACAGGTGGCACCTGGACGTGTTCCAATACTTCGGTAGCAACAATTGGAGCTTTGACAGGCGTGGTTACGGGAGTATCTGCTGGTACAGCTACTATTTCATACAATATCAACGGCTGTTATGTAACTGCAACAATGACTGTTAAAGGCATATCATCCATCACCGGAACTGCAACTGTTTGCACCGGCTCTTCAATTACTTTATCCGATGCTACAACCGGAGGGACCTGGAGCAGCAGCAATACAGCTGTTGCAATAGTGGGTTCATCAACGGGAACTGTCAGCGGACTTGCCGCCGGAACTTCGGTTATTACGTATATGGTGTATGGCAGTGCGGTAACAACAGTAGTAACGGTAAATGCAACGCCGGCTGCTATAACCGGAGGTACAAAAGTAGGCGTGGGCAGTAAAATTATCTTAACTGATGTCATTCCCGGGGGCATATGGACGAGTTCTGATACGACAGTTGCAAAGGTCTGTGCTCCCTGCGGATTTGTAACCGGGATATCGGCAGGTACCGCCACTATTACATATAATATTGGTGGCTGTTATGTAATTTCTCCAATTACTGTTGTTTCGATATCATCCATTACGGGAACTACCACAATTTGCGCAGGCTCCTCTACCACTTTGTCCGATATGACTACCGGAGGCTCCTGGACAAGTAGCAATCCTTTGGTTGCAACAATCGGTTTAACTACGGGTACTGTAACCGGCATTGCCGCAGGGACCGCTACCATATCTTATATGGTGTATGGTGGAACTGAGACAACGGTAGTTACAATTCATGCAATGCCGGCGGCTATTACCGGGGCCTCTGTTGTTGCATGCGGAGGTACAATTACCTTAAATGATGCCACTGCCGGAGGTGCCTGGACGAGTTCAAATACGTTAACGGCTGCAATAGGCTCCCTTACCGGAGTAGTTACAGGAACAGCAGCAGGAACCAGCATTATATCTTATAGTCTGGGCTTTTGTTTTGCAACTTCTTTATTGAATGTAATTCCAATAGCGCCAATCACGGGTACGACAACGGTTTGTGCCGGCAATACTTCCACCTTATCAGATGCAACAACCGGGGGCACATGGAGCAGCAGCGATACTTCAATAGCTACAATAAACCCGACTTCAGGCCTTATGTACGGCGTTTCAGCAGGTACCTCGATTATATCTTATAATATCGCAGGATACTCAAGGACTATCATAGTTACCATAAATGACATTCCAACGGTAGGTGCGGTTTCAGGTTTTACAATGGTATCAGTGGGCAACTCTATAAATTTAACATGCTTTAGTTCAGGTGGGTCAATCGCCTGGACCAGCAGCAATTCTTCAATAGCCTCAGTTAATTCCATGGGAACCGTTACGGGAGTATCAAACGGAACTGCTATAATTACTTATAGTGTAACAGATGGCTGTGGCACTTCCGCTTCAACAATTACGATTACGGTTTATACCGGCATAACAGGAAGTATAGAAGTTTGTACCGGTGGTACCACAACTTTATTACATTCTATCTCTGGAGGTACATGGAGCAGCAGCAATACCTCAATCGCAACAATTAATTCCGGGACCGGGGTCCTGACAGGGATTTCTGCCGGAACTGCATATATTACTTATGAAATGGGAGGCACCGTTATAGTTACAGTGACCGTATTGCCTTTGCCGTCAGTAACCGGAACTGTAACCAATGCAAGTTGCAATGGATATGCAAATGGTAATATTGAAATTTCCGTTTCAGGAGGTTCAACAAGGGGTACATGGCTCTATTATTCCTATCTGTGGAGCAACGGAGCAACAACAGATGGAGCATGGGCGTTAACGCCAGGTATTTATTCAGTTATCGCGACAGATCCTAATGGGTGTAGCGGAACTGCATCTTTTACTGTATCTGAACCTTCACCACTTGTTACTTCCGGCATTATTACTGATACTTTGCTAGGTTGCAGAGTAGGTAAAATTGATTTGACGGTTTCCGGAGGAACAAGTCCTTATACATATACCTGGAGTAACGGAGAAACAACGCAGGATATTTATGGATTATTGGAAGGGGAATATGTGGTTGACATTACAGACTCGAATAATTGTCAAAGCACCGGATGGTATTATATAGAATACTGCACAGGTTGTCATCAGGATGGCGTGCGCAGAACTAATAATCCGACAGCCGTTGTTCCTGTTAATGCTAATGACATACCTGTAAAGGCTTACCCGAATCCGTTTACATCGAAAACAAATATAACATTTACGACTCCTGTATCCGGCCAAACTATTGTTGAAGTAATCAATCCCGTTACCGGTGTGAAAGTCGGGACAATTTTTAACGAACATACAAATGCAGGTTCTGAACACAGCTGCGTTTTAAATGGAGATAATCTTTCCCCGGGAATTTATTTATATAATATTTCTGTTGGTAATGCTACTTATACCGGCAAAGTAATCCTGGTAAAATAAGGATAGTAAAGTTTCTGTATTTATAAGTGGCTGTCTCGAAAATCCGGGACAGCCACTTTTTATTAAGATACAGGTAAAGAAAATTTCCCGTCACAGCGAAGAATGAAGCAGCCAAATTCCCCTTATATTATGTAGCTTTGCGCGCAACTTAATATATATTTTAGGTTTTAACTTCTAATTTTGCTCATGTCGCATCAATTACTGAAAGGAAAGAAAGGAATTATTTTCGGAGCGCTCGATGAGCGCTCTATTGCATGGAAAACCGCTCTGGCTGCCGTAGCCGAAGGCGCAGAGATAGTGCTGACCAATGCCCCTATTGCCCTGCGCATGGGAAAAATAAACGAACTGGCAAAACTTTGCAATGCGCAGGTAATACCGGCAGATGCCACCAACACTGCAGACATAGAAAACCTGATGACGAAAAGTATGGAAATCCTGGGAGGTAAACTGGATTTTATACTTCACTCTATAGGCATGTCGCCCAATGTTCGGAAGAATATACCTTATACCGATACCAATTATGATAATTTTCTGAAGACCATAGATATATCGGCTCTGTCGCTGCACAGGGTATGCCAGGTGGCTATGAAGGCTGATGCAATGAATGAATGGGGTTCTATACTTGGGCTTAGCTATATAGCAGCGCAACGTGTATTCCCCGGCTACAATGATATGGCCGACACCAAGGCTATGCTGGAAAGCATCGCCCGCAGTTTTGGTTATCAATACGGTATTACGAAGAAAGTACGTATTAATACCATCAGCCAGTCGCCTACGGTTACTACTGCAGGTTCTGGAGTATCCGGCTTCGATGTATTTTACCATTATTCCGAAAAAATATCGCCATTAGGTAATGCCAGCGCTGAAGATTGCGCCAACTACTGTGTAATGATGTTCAGCGACTATACCCGGATGGTAACGATGCAGAACCTGTTTCATGATGGCGGTTTCTCCAATACCGGGGTAAGCCATGCATTGGTAGAGGATTTGCTGAAAGCTAATACCACCCCCAACCCCTAAAGGGGAGCTTCCCCTCATTTTGTATTCGCGGGTGAGGTTTTTTGGAGTGTGTCATATTATTGATTTAATGTGCCGGAATTACAATATTTTTGATAATGCAGCGTTTACAATTTATGCGGATATTGAAATATACATTAGCGTGCCTGTTGATGCTATGCTGTCATTTAGTGGAATCGCAGGTAACAGGCGGACAATATGCTTTTGAATACCTGCGTATGTCTGACGCGCCCCATGTTTCGGCATCAGGTGGCATCAGTGTAGCCAATCCGGATAATGATATCGCATTCGCGCTGCAAAATCCCGCTATGATGCGCCCGGGGCTGCACAATAACCTGGAGCTTTCATACAACAATTATTATGCGGATATCAAGGTAATGAATATGCAATATGGGTACCATGTGCCAAAGCTGAATACATCCTTCTTCTTTGGTGTTCAATACCTTAATTACGGTAGTATGACGGAAACGGACCCCATCGGTAATACATACGGTACTTTCCATGCTATTGATTATGCCCTTACTTTTGGAGCTTCCCATACCTACTTAGAGCACTGGCGTTACGGGGCAGATATAAAAATTGCCCATTCAGATTATTCGCTGGTAACTGCAACCGCAATTATGACAGATGTGGGAATCAATTATTTCGACACATCTACTTTATGGGATTTTGGGGCGGTGGCGAAAAATATGGGCGTGATCACAAAAACATATACCCCGCAAAACCATGAGCCTATCCCATTCGATCTGCAAATTGGAGTAAGCAAGCGTTTCAAGCACCTTCCGTTGCGCCTGATTGGTACTGTTCATCATCTTTATGAATGGGATATCCGTTACAGCAATCCTGCAGACCTGACCGGCGCCAATGCCTTTGGCCAAAATGATACTGTTTCAGACAAAGGCTCCCATTTTGCCGATAAGTTTTTCCGCCACTTTATTTTCGGCGCTGAGCTTACGCTTGGAAAGCGTATCACCCTCTCCGCATCCTATAACGACCTGCAGCGGAGAGAACTGGCGCTCTCCACCAGGCCGGGCCTTGCCGGGTTTGCATTTGGCGCAGGCATAGAGCTTAGTAAGTTCCAGGTTCACTATGCACGGACATACTACCATATAGCAGGCGCTTACAACGAGATAGGTATTACCATGGCGCTGAATAAGCTGATAGGCCTCAACAAAACAGGTGATAAGATACACTGGAGTGATGAGTATCCCGATGCAGAATAGGCTGGGTTAATTGGTTAAAGGGTTAAAAGGTTAATAGGTTAAAAAGTTAATAGGTTAAAAGGTTAATTGGCTAAGATAGTAAAGACAGAATAACCATTAAACTGACGCCTTATCTAATGTAAATCCAAATGAAGATCCTACACCTAACTTACTTCTGACATTCACGGTTTGACCGTGCGCTTCCACAATGTGTTTTACGATAGCGAGGCCAAGGCCTGTGCCACCAATTGCCCGCGAACGGCTGCGGTCGGCACGGTAAAAGCGCTCAAAAATGCGCAATAAATGTTCTTCTGCAATACCCGGCCCATCGTCTGATATTTCTATGTAAACATGCCTGTCGTCCATTTCATAGCAACCTGCCACCACAGAACCACGATCATTTCCATATTTCAGGGCGTTCTCTACAAGGTTCACCAGCACCTGTTTTATCTTCTGCTTATCCGCGTTCACGATGATAGGGCGTTCCGTGCCTTTTTTAAAAATCATTTGAGCATCTCTTTCTTTAGCCTTCATGGATAATTCTTCATACACATCCTTAATCAGGTCCTGGATGATAAAAGACTCCTGTATCAGCGGTATCTTGCCCGATTCCAGCTTCGATATTTCATCCAGGTCATCCACGAGGCGTACCAACCTGTCAATACCTTTTGAGGCGTTTGTGAGAAATTTTTTGTTAACTGTTTCATCTTCAAGGGCGCCGCCCAGCAAGGTATCCACATAGCCCTGCACCGAAAATATGGGTGTGCGCAGTTCATGCGCCAGGTTCATTAAAAATTCCTTTCTGAATTGCTCATTGGCCTGCAGCATTTCAATTTCATCCTTGCGTTGCATTGCCCATTTCTGCACATCCTCGCTTACTTCTTCCAGCGATTTCTGAGGCAGTATCTTCTCATAAAAAAACTCTTCTTTCTTTGTGGCCTTGGTCTGGTAAATGAATTTATAAATGATCTTGATCTTCCGGTAAATAAAGCGCTGCAGCGTATAATAATACAGCCAGTAAATGATAATGAAAGTGACCCCGAATACCAGTAAAGGCGTGTACCATACCTGGTGCAGGAACAGGCTTAAGATAGCATTGGCAGATGCGATTATAAGGGCGGTTATAAATGATAACCTCTGCGGAGAAAGATTTTTAGTATTCAGTACAGACATGGAAGTACTAAGGTAAGTGAAAATTTAAAAGTGAAAGTTGAAAGTATAAAATGATAATAGAAAGTTTATAATGGAATCATTCGATGTTCAGGAGGCTGACAAATTAACGTACTGAAGCTGAGGAATGATAATAGAGTACTCCCCTTTAGAGGCCAGTAGGTTGACGGTGGCTATTGTGCTTTTCCTGGCTGACTGACCGGAGAGGAACTGAAGCTGAAGTATGAACACATAGTACTCTCCGGAACAAGGTCCCGCTTTTTCAGCGGAAGGGGTCGGGGGGGGCGGGTATTACCACTTCTTCTCAATACTCTCCAATATAGCTACATAGCTCCAATACCGTTCTTCGGAAATCTTTTTATTGATGACTGCCTTTTTTACGGCGCAACCGGGCTCATTTATGTGCAGGCAGTTGTTGAACTTACAATCTTTAAGGACTTTGCGCATCTCCGGGAAGTATTGGGAGAGTTCTTCCTTTTCAAAATCTATAATGCCGAATTCCTTTACGCCGGGTGTGTCTATAATTTTTCCACCACCAGGCAGGTCGAACATTTCTGCGAATGTGGTGGTATGCTGCCCCTTGCCGCTCCAGCCGGATACCACTTTTGTTTTTATATCAATGCCTGGAATGAACTGGTTTATCAATGTGCTTTTGCCCACTCCTGAATGTCCGCTGAATAGGGTGGTCTTATCTTTTATTTTAGCTTCAAGTTGGGCTAATGAGGTACGGTCATTTGCTGAAACAGGATATACTTCATACCCTGCATTGCTATATATTTCCTGCCAGCGTTGTAATATATCTTCATGCTTTGTTTTCAGCAGGTCTGTCTTGTTTACAACAATTATAGCGGGAATATGATAGGCTTCTGCGGTCAATAAAAAACGGTCTATGAAGCCGGTTGAAGTGCGTGGGTCTGCCACTGAAGCTACCAGCAATGCAAGGTCTATATTGGCGGCAATGATGTGTTTCTGGTTTTTATTGTGCGGGGAAACGCGCACCATATAATTATGCCGGTCTGTTACATTCGTTATTATGCCTGTTTTTATGCGCTCGTCTTCTGTATCGAACAACACAGTATCACCAACGGCCACAGGATTAGTAGAGGATATATCTTCGTCAATTTTCAGTTTGCCTTTTATTCTCGCATCCCAGAAAACGCCGTCCGGGGCCTTGACCGCATACCAGCTTCCAGTTGATTTATATACTAAGCCGAGCATTTAGTTGGCAGTTTACAGTTTGCAATTGGCAGTTTGCAGTAAACAGTGGGCAGTTTACAATTTTCAGGCTCCATAATTAGCATGATTTATGGATTTGAATTATTTAAAAATCTGTACATTTTTAAAACCATACAAACGCGCTAATGAATCTTTGCAATGAGTAGTATCCATTGCCCTGCAACTTACGGAGGCAAGCACAAGATAATTTAGTGAATCCAATTGCAGGGTTTCGGCATGAACACCATTAATTTCCATGGTCTTTACACGCTTGTCAGCCTGGTTTTTAGAATGGTAAGATTTCACAGACATTTTATAAGTACCTAACTGCATACTGTCCACCGGCATGGTTAATGGCATAGACAAGCTGTCAGGCTGCAGGTGCGTGGTATCAGGCGCCGGAGGTGGCGCAGGTGTTGTATCTCTTATAATAACCGGCAGAGGCGTTTTAATGCTCTTATTGCTGCTGCCGATGGTATAATACCAGATACCATAACCGCCGCCGCCTAAGATTAGTAATAAAACCGCAACCAGGATCACCATGCTCCAGTTGATGGAATCCGCTTTATGCGGTGGCGGATAAGATGGTTTATGTGCAGGTTTCGAGTTTTGTTCCTCCAGTTGCTTGCTGTTTTTTATTGTAGGGATGCCTGCAGGAGTAAACCGGAAATTAGCATCAGTAATAAAAGTTACTTTGCCATTCTCCTCAACAAATTTACCAATATTGGGAATAGGTACTTCTTTTCCCAGCGCCATATCTTTCCTGGCCTGTATGCTGTAATCGCGAAGCGCGTTCGCGGCTTTTGAAATGCTTATAAGTTCGTTTGTGGCAATAAAATTCGCGAGATTATCATCAATAGACCCGCCGGGCGTAACTGCCACTGAATAAGACGGGGCCAGCAAAGCCTTGCCATCATGGGTAGCCGGCAATTTGTGCAGCTCCATGTTACCAAGACCATGTATGTAACAGAAATGGTTTTTTAATAAAAACTGTCCTATGTATTTAGCTATGTCCATTGTGATAATTGCCCATTAAAAGTACTTTATTTCTTTAAAATTTCAATCTTATTCCGCCGTAAATATTCAATCCGTAAACCTGGTAACTGTACCAGCGCTGGTATTTATCGTTAAATAAATTATTCACCTGTGCGAAGGCTGACAAACGGGGAATGATTTGATATTCTGCATTCCCGCCAATGTCGGCAATCATATTCAGCTTCACAACATTATGATTAAAATCCTTCGAATAAATACCACCCAGTAATGCAAGGTACGCAGTAACTGTTAATTTGTGTACCGGAATTACCATAAAATCGCCTTTAATTTTTGTGGCGGGCTGTTGCCAGACATATTTTTCTGCGCCGCCGGAGAAACTATAAAAATCTCCGGTAACTCCCAGAGACCATGTATTGGCAACCTGGTACCTGGCCGCAGTCTTGAAGGAGATGGCTTTTACATCCTGGTAATCAACATAGAACTGCCTGTGATCACCTATGTCATTAAGAAATGTGGGCAGCGAATTTAAATTCCACCAGCTTATCCGCCCGGAAAAGGAGAGATGGTCTCCACTATTTCCAGTTAAGTTTATAAAAGCTTCCTGGGTTTTAGATTGCATTACGGTATAGGAGCCAGACAAATAAGGGTTTTCGGTAGTCAGTTGTTCATAGGTATTCTGGCGTAATAAAGCCTGCCAACCACCACTGACTGTAAACTTAGCTCCTATATTGTAAGCAATAAGTATATCAGGCAAAAAATAAATATTTGAACCTTTACCTAAAGCAAACCCAAACAGCGCATGTCCATTCAAAGGATCTTTATGCAGATTAATGCCCGGCTGCAACTCTATGAAATTATTATTTGTAGCAACAGAATTAACATTATAACTTGTAAATGCCCCGGTAAGCGCTCCCTGAAAATCAAGGTTTGAATCAATTTTATAAGTAACAGGCGCACTAAGCCCAATGGTTATTTCTGAAGCATTGAGCCGGGCATTGTAAAAAGAGGCATTAATAGCAGGATGATAATTAAGTACAGTATTGCTGTCCTGTTTATTTTTCATGTCAACAACAGCCCTGATCGTAGTGTAAACCTGTTTTATTGAATCCGGCAGGAAATAAGCAGACTGGTCGCCGCCATAATAATTATACTGGTTTCTTTCGGCTATGATAGCTGTGTGCCAGTCGCTTTGATTATTATGAAACATACCCTCTGCTTCTATACCACTTAAAGCCGATTGCTGGTTTACAATTTTGCCTTGCTGGGAAATGTGGTGGAGGTGAATATCCGTTTCATAATTTTTACCTGAAATACCACCTACGCCTGCATCAAGAAAAAGAGTGGATAAATTGCCTCCGCCTAATTTAATATAATTTGGGAAAGGGGGCCTGGCCTGTTCTTTACCTAAAGCCAGGGGCCGCAATGGCAAAGAACTATAAGTATAGTATAATGTCTGCTGCGGTACATCATAATTAAATGGAGGATGGGTAGTGTCGGAAGGGGGCAACTGAGGTATCCATTCAGGCTTGGGGGCCTGTTTTATCTGGGGTTTATATGCCTGGATAACTTCAATAGAAGAACCTTTTAAAACCGTATCGTTTCCGGGTGTGGCACGTTGCGCCCGGGCGCTATATGCGACAATAAGGGAAACTGATAAAATGAAAAAAGTTTTTACGCTCATGCGTTCTGTTTTAATCCTCCGACAATTTGCTTTTGTGTTTCTCTGATTTTTTTACTTCATCCAGTTTTTTCACGGCTTCCTGCTTCAGTTCTTCGATCTTCGTATGCTTAACAACGCTTTCCAATGTGGCTTTTGCATTGAAGTAATCCTTTTCTTTAACCAAAATATCAGATAACAGAATATAAGATTTCACAATCCAATAATCGTATCCTGCGGAAAGATGAATGGCATCATTGGCAGCTGGTTCAGCTGCTTTGGTATTGTTCTGTTTAAAAAGTATTTCAGCGATATGATATCTTGACTCGGCGGCAATATCCCCGTTTTTATTAGCGCTCAGTTGCCTGTATAATTTTATAGACGCTTCCAGATTCCCGGTATGCTGCAGTGATTTTGCTTTGTAATACTGGGCGTCATTAATAGTTTCTGCAGATATGCCGGGCATTGCAAGCAATGAATCAGCATAAGAGCTGGTTTCGGAAAATTTATCAATATTAAACCCGCTTTTCATCAGGCCATCGTAAGACAATTCTATCATACGGTTAGTTAACGCACTTGCCCTTAATTTCTGATAATACATGTAAGCCCCGTTATAATCCTTTTCTGCATAGGCTATGCCTGCAGCACGGCGCGCGCTGTTTTCAAAGAAATCATTCCATTTTCCCGAAAGCGTCATATCGTAATCCGGCAGCGCATCTTTATATTTTTTAAGCTGGAAATTACTTTCAGCCCGGTAGTAATGCGCTTTGACAGCGAATATTCCATTAGGGTATTGCTGCAGGTAATTTTCAAACCCTATTCTTGCTTCCTCCCATTTCCCATTCGCAAATTGCGTTTCTGCTGCGGCATAAAAAGTGGAATCAATAGAACTGCTCTCTGCATTTGGTAATTTATTATCCTTTAGCATCCGGGTAAATGCAGCCGGTTGATTGGTTTGGATATACAGGCTTTTAAGCGCATCCAGGGCAGAGAACCGGTCTTCAGACGCAGGGTAATCAATTAATACATGCTTGTAAGCTTCTATTGCTTTATTATTTTCATTGAGCTGCTGATATACAAATCCCATTTTCATCCATGCTTTGGGTGCATAGCTTTTATCTTTTACAGAGTCGGTAAGTTGTTGTAAGTAGGGTAGGGCAAGCGCGTATTTATCATCATCAAGGTAAGTAACAGCCATTTCGTAACGGGCGTGGTTTGCATAGGCTGATGGCGGAATGGCATTTATCAAAGACTTCAAAACGGCAATCTTTTCACTGTTTTTCCCAAGAAGTCCCAGCAAAATACTTTTTTGATAACGGGCATAATCCGCATCAATATTATCAGTAGCTATGATCTTGTCATAAAGTACAATGGCGCGTGAGTAGTTTTTCTGCATGAAAACCGCATCCGCTTCACGTAGCGTAGCTATTAAACCCGAATAATTATCTTTACTCTGCACTTCCTGAGCACGGCTGAAATAATTCTGGGCAGACATATAGTTTTGCGTTTCCATAGCCGCATAACCCATATTCAGGTAAGCATGCTGCACAGTAGCTAACGGGCTTATGTGCTCAATCTGCACCTTATTATTCTTTTTGTTTATGAAATCCAGTGAACAGGTAACTACGTCACTATAGTGGTGTAAGTGATAAGCCAATTCTCCTTTCCAGAAATTTGCCGCGCCTTCATAGTCAGCATTCACCGGGTATTTTGTTGAAAGTGTAAAGTATTTTAAAGCGCTGTTCAAATCCCCATTGCGGAATTGCTGTACCGCAAAACCGAATGTAGCCTTTTGAAATACCTGTTTGTAACCTTCATCCTTCAGTTTTACTTTTTCCAGGTGTTTCAGCGCTTCGCTGTAATTATTTGTTTTTATAAGCAGTCCTGATATGAGCGTATTTGCTTCATCCTTGTATTTGGTATTCGGGAAAGTTGTTAACAGGTTATATAGCTGTCGCAAAGCTTCATCCTCATAACCGGTTTCGTAACTTATTTTGGAGTAAACTATCATGGAAGCTTCCTGCTGCCGGGGATTGTACTCCATGTCGGCGCAAATACCAAAAGCATTCCGTGCGCTTTGCAAATCACCAACTTTAAGATAGCAATCACCAAGCAGGTAAACGGATGATTGACCAAGAGAATCCTGTGTATTACTGAGCATTTCAAACTTTTCTATCGCCTTAGCCCATTCATTGGTCCTGTAATCGCAATAGGCCATTTCATACAGGTCTTCTTTTCTTATTTTGTCGGCATTCGTGTAGTAGTAGTCAAAATAGGGATGCGCTTCCGTGTATTTCTGATCTTCAAATAGGCATTGTGCCGCGAGCAGGTGAAGTTCATTATCATAAAAAGATTTCTCCCTGGCCCTAATCAATGTATCTGCCAGCCGGAAAGCTTTTGCCTTATTGCCCATAAAGTAATATATCTCTGCAATATAGTAGGGCACCACATTGCGGTATTCCTTTGCATCCTTGATCCTTTCAAAACTTTTGAGTGCTTCTTTATATTTGTTCTTATTATAGGCAAGCAGGCCATAATAATAATTGCCGGACATATAATACTTGCCATCCTTTAATTCCTTGATTGATAACAAAAGCGGCTCTGCTTTATCGAACTGGTGATTATTAAAATAACAGTAAGCAAGCTCAAATTTAGCATCCGCTATCTCTGTGTTATTTAAGTTGCCGATCCCTGATGATTCATATAAAGGTATTGCCCCGGCCAGATCGTTATGTTTAAAATAATATTGGGCAAGCGTGAAAGCAATACGCTGATGGTAAGCCGTATTCACAACCGTTCCCATGGCGCTTATTGCGTCATCAGTGCAGCCCGGCAAATCTGCTTTAAGGCCTGCGAGAGCAAGGAAATATTTTGCTTTTTCGGCATCTGCTGCTTTCTCAGTAAAATTTTTATCCGCCTGGGCGGCCAGGTATTGACGTGCAGATTGTGCAGCCAGTGAATAATGTTCCTGAAGGTACTGCTCTTCAATAAGTATTAAATACCTGTTTTGAGGAATATCGGGAGTTAATACCTGGGCAAAACAACTCCCCCCCGATAGCAGAATGATTGCTATAAATATTGCGTGCAGTATTGACCATTTTTGTTTTTGAAGCATCATTAAATGCAACATTAAAAGTTCCAGGTAATATTCATACTTGGGAATAAAGGTAGTTGATACACTTTAACATTCGTGATGCGGTTAACATAAAAAATATTTTGGCGTGCGTAGGCGTTTGTGATTGCAAAAGTAACGTCAAGGTTCGTTTTTTTGCTGGTTTTAAAACGTTTACGCACAGAAACATCAAGGCGGTGATAATAGGATAAGCGACCGCCATTTATCTGGTCGGCATATAAAACTGATAAGTTGCCATTTGTAGTTAGTGGGTTACTATTCAGTTGCTGAGTAGGTTGGTTTTCATAGAATCCCTGTGTTTGTGTAAAAGGGAAGGGCGCATGCATATTAAACCTGCTGGAGATGTCCCAATCCTTCTTTTTGCCTGCAGTATATGCTGCCACGAGGTTTACATTGAACCGTGTATCAAAAGGAGTAGGATATGTTTGAATTTGTCCCTTTGAGTCAACACTGGTATAATGTACATTCTGGTAGCCTAGTGCTCCCCACAGATACACCCTTTCAAAACTGTATTTTCCGGAAAGATCAATACCATTGGCGAGCCCTGTTGCAGCTACAAAATCAGGATCATTTACATATTGTTTGTTCCTGTTGAGTTCATCTACCTGCCCGAAGTATTTTATCCATGGTTCAACATTCAATTCTACCCTTTGAATATCCACTTCTATTCCGCCAACTGCATGATAAGCAGTCTGAAGGTTTGATAAAACCACATTACCATGTGGATCTTTAATTTGCTGGTCAGGACTGAGCAAAAAGCCTGAAAACAAGTTCACAATGTCCAGGTCTGATTTTGTACTGATAATATTCTGGGAATAAACACCACCGGCCAGTTTCATACGTACATTGCTGGAAATATTATACTTAATACCTAATCTTGGTTCAGGAGATATTTTGTTAATCTCCGAATAATACTGGATCCGTAAGCTTGGCTCAAAAATAAACCTGCTGCTGAAATTCTGCCTGTATAAAAAATACAAGCCTGCAAGTGTACTCTGCCTTTCTTCTGAAGTAGCAATACCGGGGGTGATATAATAATTAAGCGATGTATGCGTGCCGCTCATTTCTATACCATACTTCAGTTGGCTGTAGTTTGGTAAAAAATAAGTAAAGTTGATGGCTGCTTCAAAACCATTGATCTGGCTGGTGCGCTCCACACTGTCGGCAGGTACGCTTGCCTGGTTCAGCCCTATATTATAGTTGGAATATGCGAATTTGCCCTCTATTAATGAAGAAGTACCGGTCGGAGACAGTACCACATTAGCCCCTACGCCTCTTGCCTGCCAGTGGTAATCGGCAATCTGCAAATGAGAAGTATCATTCAGCAAATTAGCATGGTCATCAAAATTAAAACCGAATATATTCAGTTTGCTGCCGTTGTCTCCGCTGAAGGTAATCTTGCCATACATATCAGTAAATCTATAAGGCAGGCCGCTGCTGAATGGCTCGCCAAGGCTGCTGTATAATAGTTTTGAAGACTGGTCAAGATAACTGCTTTTCGCAGTTACAAGGAAGGTAATATTTGAACCATTGTCTATTCTGGGTTTAACTATCGGGCCTTCCAGTAATACGCGGCTCATAATAGGAGAAACGGAAACGATACCGGTCAGATCATTTTTATTGCCATCCTTTGTATGGACATCCACTATCGCAGATGTGCGGTTGCCGTATTGTGCGCTAAACCCGGCAGTATATACGTCCACATTTCGTATTGCTTCTGTTTCAAACACGGAGAAAAGGCCTATGGAGTGAAACGGGCTGTAAATAGTAATACCGTCTAAGTAAATACCTGTCTGCGACGGGGAACCACCACGAATATATAATTGTCCACCCTGGTCGCCGGTGAATACTACGCCGGGTATTACCTGTAAATATTGCGCTATATCAGGTTCGCCGCCCGAGCTTGGCAGCAATTTCAGATCACGTGGAGTAACAGTAGTAACCCCTGTATTGATACGTGTTATTTTATCAGTTTTTCTTGCATTGATCTCTACACCTTTCAACTGATGCTCCCTTGAAATCATTAATATCTTTTTTGTAACAATAGCTTCCGGCAGCAGGTTGACCGTAGTTAAATTGGAGTCAAATCCTATACCTGTAACCAGCAAAGTATATGCACCCGATGGCAATGAAATGGAGAAATAACCATTAACATCAGTTTGAACACCTGTCTTTGCGTTCAGTACCTGTACATTGGTATAGATTACCGGTTCACCTGTTTTTTTATCATATACAAACCCTTTGATAGTTCCATTGGTGTTTTGTGCTGTAGCAACACATGAAAATAGTAACAGGTAAGCAGCCAGCAGGCTTATGCTTTTCCACATACAAAAAATAATTTTAAATGGTAAGTTGAAAGTTTTAAAAGTAAACAAAGATAGGTATTACAAGTTTGCACACAATCCTTATAATTTTGTGAAATTTTATTTATTTAATCCGAAAAAATGTAAAAAAATGCCACCTCAAGATTATAGACTATAAGTATAGACGTAATTTTTGATTGATATCTTGGGTAGCTTATTAATATTTTCGAAAGGTACAATTTTTCCTATGTCAGTTAATCAGTTCTATAGCCCAACCTGGGAAGGTTTTTCAGAAGCGGACGCTTCGGCATGAGAAGACACAGCGACCACTGTTCTCTTTGTTTCTTTTTTTTTACCTTTGACCATCGGAAATTTGCTTACCATGGTTTAACATCCATTTCTTAATATCCTCGTTAGTGGGGGCTTTTTTTATAGTATAAAGATACCCAACATCGCTTAAACCAACATAATAATTGTTATCGAACAATACAATCAAAGCAATCAATATCTCTCTTGCGGGAGGTATTTCATCCTCCGTACTTCCATATTCTCCTGTTGAAAAATACCTTTTATAAAGTGAATCTGCGTTCAAGCGATTATATTCTTCCAACGAAAATTTCAAATCTGTGCTAATATATTCTCCTTTTAAATCGAAGCACTCCTTTCTGAATATTTTTTCTATAACAAGTTTATCAAATTGCTTAAATGAATACTTTTTATACTCATTAAATTTCAAACCTATCAAATCACCTATGTATATATACTCACTATCAGCCTGATTTCTGCACAATCTGATAGGAGCCCATATAGGACCCGAACCAATATTTACAGAATCGCCCAAAAAAATGGTTTTATAAAGCGAATATTCGTCAGAATATTTTGATTGGTTATAGGCCGTGAAACTTTGAAATAATAAAAAAATAATTGAGATAATTTTCATATTTTTTTAATTTTTATGCTGTTTACTCCCGGCTAATTTGAAACTATTAGACTATATACAAATAATCAATCCAGTAAATGTAAGCAAAATTTTTATCTGAAAAAACCTTTAAAAAAACGGTTTTTTATTTCAGATATTTTATTATGGCATTTTTTTTTGCTCACAAGTTTCTAAAAATAGCAAAGCCCATTGGCAGGAAACAGTGCACATTCGACCTCACCCCTCCGGTCATTGTAAGTTTTTCTCAGAGTCCTGGGTCAGGTGCAAAAATATTTATTCACCAATATAAGACCGTGTAGTATATACCTTTTTTACATAAATATCCTTGTTTTTTCCGATAACAAATTCACTTAAACCTACATGGCTTTTGTTTTTGGGAGACCAGTCATAGGTATATCCGAGGTGGGAGAAGGGATACCTCTTCAGCATATCAGGGTCGCTATACGAATCATATATATACTGGTATAGCCAGCAAAGATAATCCCCTCGGTTATTGTCCTTTTTAGAAGGGGTGAATTCACATACATTTGTGTCAATAGCCGGATCAAAACAGGGCCTTATCAGATCTTCCGGCTTTACCCATACTTCTAAAAAATAAGAATAATGCGATGTGGGGGGCAATCCCAGCAACTGGTCTAAACGGGCAGTGAGTTTTTTATCGTTTAGCTTATTCAAATGCTTTTCTTTCAGGTAGGGTGCTGCGGTTACAAATATCGGGTAACCTCCGGTATTGTATAGGTATTGTCCGTTTATGGGATCGTATTTGTCTTTCCTCGTATAATAAGTCGTATCCGCTTTCCAGGTAATTGCCAACACATATTGCTGGCCATTTATGGTTTTCCAGGTCAGATCTTTATTAGAGGGCGTTATTTCTGTTAGCTTATTATAAACGCTGCCGGGTGTAGGATTTTGGGCATTTTTAAGGCCTTTTACATAATAGTATTTACTGCTGCAGGAGCAGATACTAATAGCCAGTATCAATAACACCGCTAAGTTTTTATTCTTCGACATGTTTTACCATTTATATGAGCCATAAAGGTATTAAGACAATGCCGGATTAAGAACTGAAACTGTAATGTTTTGATGGTTTCAGAATTTTATCTTTTTCCTGCCATCCATTTATACAATCCCAAAATCCGTATATTTACGCTTTATTTCAAAGCATAATATCTACGTATGAAACCAATATTCTTATTACTCGCTATCACCCTGTTTATTAATTGTGCATCCGCGCAAAAGCAGGAGCATTATTCCAGGGCCAAAATATACCTCGACGCCCAAAGCCATACTATCCGCGACCTTGCCGCCCAGGGTATAGCCGTTGACCATGGAGAATACAAGAAAAATACTTTTTTCATTTCCGACTTTTCAGAGAGCGAGATAGCATTGGTAAAGAAGGCCGGATTTAAGGTGGATATTGTTATTGCCGATGTAGTAAAACATTACCAGGACCAGAATAAAAAAAAAGCCCAAAAAAGCACAGCCGTAAGTTGTGACTTCACCCCGAATATAGCCGTACCTGCGCATTTCCATCTCGGCACTTATGCAGGAGGCTACTTCTCTTATACCGAAATGCTGGCGATCCTTGATTCCATGCAATTGTTATATCCGGGGATCATCAGCGTAAAGCAGCCAATCAGTTCCTTCCTCAGCATTCAGGGCAGGCCGCTTTTCTGGGTAAGAATTTCCAATAACCCTGCTGTTGACCAGCCGCTCAAACCACAAATGCTTTATACTGCACTGCATCATGCACGGGAGCCGGGAAGCCTTTCTGCAACGATATTTTACCTGTGGTACCTGCTGGAGCATTATGCCACTGATCCACATATTAAGACCATCATTGACAATACGGAATTATATTTTGTGCCTTGTGTAAATCCTGACGGATATATTGATAATGTTACTTACAACCCCTATGGCGGCGGTATGGTGCGTAAGAATTTGCGTAACAACCTCGATGGCACTTTTGGTGTTGATCTTAACCGCAATTACGGGAAATTCTGGGGATATGATAATATTGGCTCCAGCAATAAAACATCAAGTGATACTTACCGGGGTACAGCCGGTTTTTCGGAGCCTGAAACGCAGGCTATAAAGTGGTTTTCCGAAAACCACCATTTTAAACTCTGCCTTAATTATCACTCCTACCATAATGATATTTTGTACCCCTGGGGTTACATACCGAACTTTCAAACTGTTGATTCCGGTTTATTTAACAACTATTGCGATTTTCTCACTAAAGAAAACCATTACCGCCACGGCACCTGCGACCAGGTATTGAACTATATCAGTAATGGCGATTCAAACGACTGGATGTATGGCGATACTTCCATCAAGAAAAAGATTTATGCCATGACGCCCGAAATAGGTACAAACGACAATGGTTTTTATCCGCCCACAACACAGATAATTCCTGATTGCCAGAATAATATACTGGCAAATATCAATAGCGCATCTCTCCTGTTACCATTTGCCAAAATAAGCCATACGGATAAAAAAATCTTGGTTCAGCAATCCGGTTATCTCCATTATTCATTACAACGCCTCGGCTTTCCGGATACTGCTACGTTTACAGCAAGCATAGTTCCGCTTGATAGCTGGATGACAGTTTCCCCAACACCTAAAGTTTATACTAACCCCTCCATGTTCCAGCAGATAAATGATTCTATTAGTTATACCTTACTCCCATCCACCCCGAACGGGCAATTGGTAAGCTATGTATTGAAACTGAATAATGGCTTCTATGATATTTATGATACCGTGCAGTTTTACTATGGTAAACAATACAATATTACCACTCCATCCACTAAATCACTTACTGACTGGATAAACAACGGTTGGGGATTATCAACGGCTTCTTATTACACGCCTTCCGCGAGTATTCAAAGCAGCGCTACAGGCTCAGATAATTATCCTGACAATTCTGATCTCACTATTTCCACAGCTAAACCTGCCGACCTTACCTATTCTACACAGGCTTACCTGCAGTTTTATACAAAATGGGCGGTAGAAACCGACTATGATTATGCAACGGTTAGCGCAGCCGTTGCCGGAACAGGTTATTGGCAGCCATTATGCGGAAGATATACAAAAACAGAACCAGGAACAAGCGGAGGCTTCCCGATGTATGACGGACAGCAGCAAGACTGGGTGCAGGAAGAAATAGACCTGCATGATTTTATAGGCCAGAAAATAAATATCCAGTTTGAGTTATTCAGTGACGGACAAGTGAATTATTCCGGTTATTATTTCGATAATGTCAGCATCACCACCGTGCAGGATAGCCCCATAATAGTTATTAATGGTGTGCAGAACATTACCGGCACAAACCCTTCCATAAATATCTACCCTAATCCTGCCCATAACCAGCTAACCATATCCGTAACCAGCCACACCTTCACCCAGCCACTCAATGCCGTATTGTATGATTGTACCGGACGGGAAGTAATGCATATTACAATTGATAAGCCAACGTTTATTGTTGATGTTAGTCAATTACCCGGTGGTGTTTACTATCTGAAAACTTTTGAGAATGAGAAGGGTTTGAAAGTGATGAAGGTGGTGGTGGAGAGGTGAGGTTTTTTTGTGACTTATTATCGCTATTATTTATTTCTGACAGTATCAGATTATTCATGAAGGTATCAGAAAATAGCATTCTCCTTATTATATACAAAACCATTTCTAATGACTTTAGAAGATTTAATTAGTAAAGGTTATTTCCCAAGAGAATTGCCACCGCCATTTAATACGAAAGAATTTGCTGCAAAATATAATTTAATCAAGAACATTTTGAAAGGCGCAATTGCCAATGAGCCGTCAAGATGTGTTACATATTCAATAGCCAAAATAGGGCTTATTAGAAAGTTAATACAAATACCTAACCCAATGCATCAAGCCAAATTATGCGAAGTAATTATTGATAATTGGATTGACATTGAAAAGATTTATAAGCATTCGAATTTCTCCTTTAGTCGTCCTAAAATATCCGGGGATAGAGCTGCGAACCCTGGCAAATTCAAAGATTTTTTAAGAAAAGGATTTTTAACTTCATACTCCTATAATTATGAATTAAAAACAGACATTTCAAAATATTATCCTACGATTTATACTCATAGTATTCCATGGGCAATGCATGGAAAATCTGTAGCAAAAAAATCACCTAAAAAGAATACGCTTTTAGGCAATAAAATTGATGAATGTGTAAGACAAACTATGTATGGTCAAACTATTGGTTTGCCAATTGGCCCAGACACTTCATTAATTATTTCTGAATTAATTGGTTGCTCTATAGATACTCAATTAATGTCCTTAATGCCAGGCTTAAAAGGGTATCGATATATTGACGATATGTATTTCTATTTTCATAGCTTATCTGATGCGGAAAGTGGATTGCTCCAATTACAAAGAACATTAAAAGAGTATGAACTTCAAATAAATGCTGAAAAAACAAAAATCAGGAAATTACCAATTGGAATCGAGCAAGAATGGGCAATTCATTTGAGAGCATTTATTTTTAGAGAAACAGAATTTACTCAATACAATGATATTATTAGTTTTTTCAGTATGTCATTTGATTTAGCTAATAAATTCCCCAACGAGTATGTTTTATCTTACACAATAGAAAAAATAAAGAGAATTAATTTATTGTCAGATAAGAACTACGAACTATTGGAGACTATGTTTTTGAAAACAATGATTGCTGAACCATCAACAATAAAAGAAGTTTTTAGATTCCTTTTCACTTACCATAGTAAAGCTGACATCAAGAAAATTGAAAAAGTGCTTTTTGATTTTATTATTTACCATTGTCAGCGTGCAAATGACTATGAACTATCTTGGGCTTTATGGATTGCAAAAACTTTTAAAATCAAAATTCCAAAAATAATCTCAGAATTGCTTTCTAAATCTGAAGATGTAATTTCAAATATAATAACATTGGACTTACTTCATTCTAGTTTAATTGAAAGGGCGGATTTGGATATTTCATCTTTCGAATCGAAATTAGATGAACTATCTTTAATGGATGAAAACTGGCTTTTATCATATGAAATTGCATGTAAAAAGTGGTTAGGGCGTCGGGCATATTCTTACATAAATAACGTTCCCTATTTCAAAATTTTGCGGCATAATAAAATATCTTTTTATGATGAAACTCTCCAGATTGAACCGATTGAATTAAATAAAAGTGAAAAGTCTAATGAACCTAAAGTTCGTTATACTGATGGGAATGAAAAGAATAAGCCGCCTATTAAAAAAACAGAAATTTCCAGTACAGAACAAACATCTATTGCTGGATATAGTTTTGATGGGGATAATGAAGACTATGAAGATGAAGCTAATTTCGTAGAATATGAAGGTGAGGATGATTTTGAAGATTATGAAAGTGAAGGTGAAAATGATGATGAAGATTATGAAGGCCATGATAATAATGAAGATTATGAAGGTGAAGATGATAACGAAGATTATGACGGCGAGGACAATAATTAAGGCTATGAGGGTGAATGAGGGTGAATATGATCATGAAGAAAAATAATTGAATAGGATCAATTCCCAAGATTTGAGCATATTGTTCCAAATAAAAAAATCGTAGTTGGGCGTAGATTTTATCTAAGTCCTTATAGAAGCCTCAAATTTGTGTTAAGTTTGATTTGTATTTCAGGAAGAATTATTTTTACAAAAAGCATCTGAAATGGTAGTTTCCGAGATTGAATTAAATGAACTTTTGAGGACAAAGCTTACTTTGGCAACAAAGGAAGATGTAACTCAGGCCAAACTTGATACGGTGAAGTGGATGGTAGGTTTTTGGATTGTCCAAATGGCTGCAATAATTGGGCTATACCTGAAAAAATAAAGTAGCAAATTATTCCCCTCAGGAAAAGTTTCAAAATAACTTCCACTGCAAATATAAATATATAGTATTTTTATGTTTTGCAATAGAATATGGGGTATAGGAGAATTCATTTATCATCATTACTTACAAAATATAATAA
>CAISOH010000335.1 GCA_903887005.1 uncultured Bacteroidota bacterium
AATGAAAAAATAATGAAAAATCTGAAACAAAAATCAATTTGAAATGAAAATTTTAGAAATGTAAAGGACCCAAACATAAAATAAAATCACTCATATAATTTGTTTAGGAAAAATATGTAGTTTTTAGAGATGCCCTTTATTCAAAATGAGGAATTATTATGGCAATCAAAGTTTTGGCATTTGGTATTGCAAAAGAAATATTTGGGAGTGATTCAATTGACATACAATTGGAGGGAAATACAACTGCTGAAAATTTAAAATCAGAGCTTTTGCAACAATATCCCGGGCTTAAACGGCTGACTTCTTTTATGATTGCAGTGAATAGTGAATATGCATTGCCATCTGCTGTTATTTCTGCCGGCGATGAAGTCGCTATAATACCACCTGTAAGCGGCGGATAAAAATTTATTGTAAATGACCGACATAAAAATCACGGCTGAGGAAATAAATGTACTTTCCTGTATTGATTGGGTAATGACTCCTCAAAGCGGAGGTATTGATATATTCATAGGCACTGTGCGTGATGCAACAAAAGGGAAAAAAGTAATCCGCCTTGAATTTGAGGCTTATGAAAATATGGCATTGACTGAAATGAGAAAAATTGCCAAAGAAATATTGGCAAAATGGCCGGTCCATAAAATATTAATACATCATCGAACCGGGTTATTGAAGATAGGGGAGATACCTGTAGTGATCGCTGTATCAGCCGCCCACCGCGATGCCGCTTTTGATGCCTGCCGTTATGCTATAGATACACTAAAGCAGACGGTTCCCATCTGGAAAAAAGAAGTGTTTGAGGATGGCGAGGTTTGGGTGGCCGCGCATCCGTAAACCCCTGACCCCTAAAGGGGAACAGGCTATTTGGCTGTTGTTAGAACGTCAAAGATTGAATAAAAATTTAGTTGGTATTACTTACTATATAATTGAACCCCATTTCCCTGACGGGGAACCATCAATATTCCTTTGAACAAATTATTTAGCATTAGTTTTGCTATTGATTTATTATGTCCTTCACTCTTTTTGCGTCTTCAGGAGTGTTGGCGTTCATCAAGGCATCCGGATTGGGTGCTTTAAGAATTTTTACGCAAGTACTGTTCTTAATTAAAGCTTTTCGCGGGCATGTATATCCTTCTGACAAATGAGAAAGCAATATATCATAAGCGGAAGGCTCCCAAATGGTAATTAATGGTTCCGGCAGGCTGTCAAACGGGCTTTCAAACGTTGTCGCTATTGAGGAAGTATCCCTGTGTTGAATTAAAAATTGAAGCGTATCCAAATCTAATAACGGCAGATCGCAGGCAGTTACCAGCCAGGCAGCATCCGGCTTTTCTTTAAAGGCTGAAAGGATGGCAACAATAGGCCCGGATCCCGGATAAGTATCGGCAAGTATTTTATAGCCAGGGTCTATTTCATGTTGCTGTTCAGTCCGGCAGGAAATGAAAACGTCCTCACAAATGTTTTGAAGCATATCAGCCATGTAATAGCGTTGTTCTTTCCCATGCCAATTTATTATGCCCTTATCATGGCCCATGCGCATACTTTTCCCCCCAGCCAATACAAGCCCGTATATCAAAGGTTGTACAATTTTATCATTACCTTTTGAAATCACGCTTACCTCCTGTTTTTTCCATCAGCTTTGTTTCTTTTATCACAATATCATGGCTCAATGCCTTGCACATATCATATACGGTAAGTGCGGCTATACTGGCGCCCACCAGCGCTTCCAGTTCTATTCCTGTTTTTGCTGTGATGCTGGTAGTACAGTCTATTACCACTTCCTGTTGTTCATTGATGTGAATGTTTATCTTACAATTGTCAAGCCCGAGGGGATGACAGAGCGGTATAAGCTCCCCTGTTTTTTTAGAAGCCATAATGCCTGCAATTATTGCTGTCTGGAAAACAGGACCTTTTTTAGACTGTATGTCTCCATCAGTGAATTTTTCCATTACTTCCACAGGCATTACCACTATGCTTCTTGCAGTAGCAGTGCGCAGGGTAACCGCCTTTTCGCTGACATCCACCATTGCGGGACGTCCTTTTTCATCTAAGTGGGTAAAGTTGTTCATTACTATATAATCTGTTTAAAGGGCCATACTCTATATACTTCTCCTTTTTTAAAATTACTTTGTTCCGCCGGAAGTTCCATAAATGCATTTGAATCTAACAAATTGGCGAAGTCCCCTGAGCCATTGCCTTCCATTGGTTTCGCTACCAGTTGCCCCAGCTCATTACTACATATTTTCACCTGCATAAAATATTGCATTGGGGCAGTAAAGGTCACATCATTCTCAAGTATTGCGTATTTTGGAATTTGGGATTTGGGATTTGGAATTTGGATTGATGTCTCCAACCATGGAATAAAATATCTGTGAAGACATAAGAAGGTGGATACAGGATTGCCGGGAAAAGCAAATACCAGTGCTCCATTTGAGTGGGCGCCAAACCAGAATGGCTTTCCGGGGCGTTGCTTTACTTTGTGAAAAAGCTGCATAACCTTTAGTTCTTCCAATACCTGTGGCACATAATCAAATTTGCCCATCGAAACACCACCACTTAAAAGAAGTACGTCATATTGCTCAATACAGTATTTTATTTTCTCCCTGGTTATTTCCGGTTCATCAGGTATGTGCAGCATGTCGCATTGCACTGCATATTGTTGCAAAGCGGCTTTGATGGTATAATTATTGGAACTCCTCACCTGGTAAGGCGTGGGTTGTTCATTTACAGCAACCAATTCATCGCCCGTAGAAATAATAGCTACTTTGGGTAGCTTCTTCACTTGCAGCATTTTCTTTCCCACTGAGGCCGCCATGCTGATAATTGTAGCGTCAATAAACTGGTTGGCTGAAGCAACTATATCATCCTGTTTTTTATCTTTTCCTTTTTTATGAATATTCTGCCCTTCTTTAATATTTTCTATTGTTACAATTGCAATGCCATTTTTTATATCAAGGTCTTCATACCTGATTATTGTATCTACAGAATCAGGTAAAGAAGCGCCTGTCATTATCTCTACACATTCATCTTCCAGTTCGGTATCAATGGCCTTATCACCTGCCGCGATTATCGCTTTTACTTTAAAAGAACGCAAGCCGTTTTCAAAAGCGGCATAACGGATACCGATGCCATCCATGGTCACCCTGTTACAGGGTGGGAGGTCCCTGTCTGCTTTAATATCTTCAGCCAGCACCCTTCCCAAAGCCTGCTCAAAAGGAATCAGTTCTGAACCATAGTCTTTAAGTTGTTGAAGTATTATTTTTTCTGCTTCCTCAACACTAACCATAGTGCCATCCGCTTTTTGCATTTGACTTTTGATTAATTCTCCCACTTTTTGGTTTTGACTTTTGAATTTTGGCTTTTGAATTAATTACCCACCTATACTCGACATGGATTCATGTATTAAATTATTTTTCTCTGCTTCAAATCCGTCTTTAGCCTTATTATTAAAAGCATTTACTAAAGCAGTATGTATGCTTTCGTCATCTTTTCCATCCCGCATCATATCTTTTATATTCAATACTCCGCCATCATACAGGCATGTCTTTAGCATACCTTGCGGTGTAATACGGATACGGTTGCAGGTGCCGCAAAACGAACGTGTATAGGCGGCAATAATTCCTATGCTGCCTTTATGTCCCGGAATCTGATAATTGTATGATGTTGAAAATGGCGGATCAGGAATTTTTTTAATTGAGGGAAATTGAGCTTTTATGGTTTCAAGTATTCTAATATGGTCCCAATGCAGGGTGGGGTAGTAAGTGCCACTCCCATTAAATGGCATTTCTTCAATAAACCGAACACTTAATGGCAAATCCTTAGTAAGAGTTACAAGCGGAATAATGTCTTCAGTATTCCTTCCTTCCATTACAACCGCATTTAGCTTTACCTCCATACCATGATGCAGCAATTGATCCAATGTATCCAAAACCTGTGGTAATTCATCCCTGCGGGTAATTGCAAAAAAACGGTCTCTGTCTGTTGTGTCTAAACTCAGATTTACAGAACGGACGCCTATTTTTTTTAATTCAGGTACCAGGGGGGCAGTCGCTACTCCATTGGTAGTAATTGTTAATTCTCTAAGGCCGTTGAGTTTTGAAAGGTTGGTTAAAAAAGACATGATATCTTTTCTTACAAAAGGCTCGCCGCCCGTAATGCGTATTTTTTCAATGCCTTTTTTTACCAGCAGTGTGCAAATGCGTAACATCTCTTCATAAGTCATCAACTCCCTTCTCGAAAGCCAGTCAATGCCTTCTTCCGGCATACAATAAAAACAGCGCAGGTTACATCTGTCAGTTACTGCAAGCCGTAAATAATTGATTATTCTCCCATGATTATCTAACAACACTTTTTCACGCTTTCTTTCAGTGGCAAAGTTCGGTTTTTTATTTAGATCGG
>CAISOH010000336.1 GCA_903887005.1 uncultured Bacteroidota bacterium
CTGGGCGGGTATATTGGGCGAAGAAACGATGGCCCACCCGGGATCAAAAATATATGGCGAGGAATGAAACAATTACATGCAATGATGACCGCCTTTGAGATACACCAGCTAAACTTATCCACATTTTAGTTTTGGGTAATGGTAAGTTTTTTCAAGGAGCGGGATGCTGGATGAGGCGAATGCCGAATACAGCTGGGGTGGTTTTTCTCGTGCAGGATAGAGATTTTCGTTTTTTAGCATTTTTCAATAAATTGATTGCCACATATTTACAATACATGTCATTGGCAGTTTACGGAATGGCAAATTACTAATTACTAATTCCCAATTCCCAACTTCCCCCCTCCTGCCCTCGCACTATCTAAAGACCGCAACGCGTATTGGGCAGGCACAAAATCTGGCCGGAGCTTAAGCACCTGTTGCATGGTGGTATAGGCTTTGTCGTATTGGCGGGAAGAAAGATACGCCTGCCCTGCATAATAATACATGGATGGCAACTGAGGGTGAATGGGATACAGTTTCCTTACTTTGTCGAGGTTTATTATGGTGCTGTCGGGCTGTGCCAGTTTCAGATAGGCTACAGACATGTTCATATAACCCAAAACATAGTTATTCTGCATGGCGATTACTTTATTAAACATGCCTAACGCTTTGTGCAGGTCGGCGATTCTTTTATTTTCGTCCTTCACCATGTCCGACCTGTTAACAAGGGTTGTAGCAACATTTGCATTTACAAGGAAGCTGTTGGGCACCACATTTATGTCGTGGGAAAATAAGGTGTAATCATCCTTCCAGTCTGTATTTCGTTTAATAGTTTTAAAACCGCACAACACTATTATGATAAGCATACAACCAACAAGAGCTATTCTGCCAACAGAGGCTGGCCGTATCATTTCCGCTCCTTTTATCAGCAGGTATGCCATAACTATCGCAAACCCCAATGATGCATGATAGATAAGACGCTCGCCCATTGTAGCGCCAATATCAAATACGATATTGCAAATCATCAGCATATTCAATAAGTAAAATGCTATTCCAAAACAAAGCACACTACGTTTCTTAAAGAAGTAAACAAACCCTCCGAATATAACCAGATGAATCAGGATAGACAACCATACGAGCGGGTGCGAAAAATCTTTATAGGGTATCTGGTTGTAGGAATAGTCGGCAGACAGGGGATGTGGGAATAGGAGCAGTTTCAGATAATTCAGACTGGTGGAGATTTCAGTGGCCAGTTTCTCGGTAACAGAAGCAAAAGCATAGGGGTTGATTTGGATGTCGTTATCCGCAAGTTCATTCCTCGGCTGCATGCCATTCACTATCTGCAACCGGATCAATACATACACCGCCACAACAGCAAGATATGGCAGCATGGCAACAAGGCTCTTTTTGATGGAATCACCGTTAAACAAATAGAATGAAAGCGGCAGCAATGCAATCAGCGTTATTGCATACTCTTTGGAAAGAAATGCAAGGAAGTAGCAAACCAAAGCAACCGCTAACTGCCACTTCTTTTTAGATTCCCGGTACCTGAATGCGAATATGAAAGTGAGGCAAATGAACAACAGCGACATTATTTCATCGCGGCTTTTAACATTCGCCAGCACTTCGGTATGAACAGGATGAATAGTAAACAAGATAACCGCGATAAAAGCCATTAAAGGGTTGAACTTAAATACCACATGCCGAAGAAAATACAGTAAAACCACCACGGATACTGTAAACCAAAGTACATTGAACAGGTGCCTGGTGTGCATATCCTGCAAAAACTTCTGTTCATAAGGTTCATTCATCTCCGGCGTAAAACTCTGGCGGACTACACTATCCACTTTATCCTTTGGTATGGCGCCAAAAAATTGTTGTTCAATCGCAAACGTCACTATTGATAATGGCCTGTAACGCCCGCCCGGCACCTGATCGCTGGAATTTAGCTGCCTGTAATAACTATCGTAAGCATCCCTGGTAAGAATATCAGGAATGCCCGCAATGCCTTCCAGTACATATTCATTCTGAACGATCACCACTGTATCATCAAGAGCATAACCATTTTTAGTGGTGTTGAAATAAAATGCAAAAGCAAGAATAGCGACAATTAAAGCCTGAAATTTAAAATCATACAACCAGGCAGGGAACTTTGGTTCCTGTATCAATGGCTGCGCCGGAACAGGCGGTTGCTCCGTTTGTTTTGTTACCAAAGCATTTACTTTCTTTGATTGTTTAGCCATTTGGTCACATCACTATTTTGGTTGCATACTGGCCTTTAATACATTTATTGCATTCGAAGCCTGAACATAATCAGGCTTGAGTTTTAATGTGCTCTGCCATGCGTAAATCGCCTGCGGATATTGTTTGTGTAAATAAAAAGTGACGCCTGTATTGTAATACATTTCCGGCAGTTTAGGATGGTTTGGGTATAATGATCTGGCCTTATCAAGGCATACGATCTCGCTATCAGGCATTTCCAGCTTGAACCATGCAAGCCCTTTGTTCAGATAAGCAATTACATAAGTAGGGTGAAGCGATATAGCTTTATTAATCAATTTTATACTTTCATGCAAATCCTGTTTTTTAAGTGAATCATTTTTTTCAAAATCCGCCTTATCTATCAGCGCCGCAGCCACGTTGGCATTCACCATCACACTGTTGGGGGCTACTTTAATATCGGCATTAAACAAGGTCAGGTCATTTTTCCATTGCAGATTCCGTTCCATTGTTTTAAATCCGCACAGCACAATAATAATTACCATAAACCCAGAAAGTGACGCAACGCCCAGTGAGGCAGGTTTTATCTTTTCCATTCCTTTATAAAGGAAATAAGCGAGGAAAATGGCAAAGCCTAATGAAGAATGGTAAATAAGGCGTTCGCCCATAGTAGCGCCAATATCAAATATGATATTACAAATCATTGCAAGGTTCAGAAGGTAAAATGCGATGGCAAAGCATAAAACACTACGTTTCTTGAAGTAATAGAAGAATCCCCAAATCATTCCAAAATGAACTATGAGCGATAACCACACAAGCGGATGTGAAAACTCTTTATAAGGAATCGAGTTGTAAGAGTAGTCGGCAGATAACGGATGAGGGAAAATGAGCAGTTTCAGATAATTCAATGAGGTCGCTATTTCTGTAGCAATTTTCTGGTTACCTACTGCAAAAGCATAAGGGTTGTTGAGTATCTCTGTAGCAGAATCAGGGTTGGCTGAACTCACTACCTGTAACCTCATAATAATATAAACCACTACTACACCCAGGTATGGTAGCGTATCCATTATGCTCTTTTGAATAGACCGCTTATCGAAAATATAAAACGATAATGGCAATAATACAATCATGGTTATTGCATATTCTTTTGAAAGGAAAGCAAGCAAAAAACTGAACAAGGACGCCCACAACAGCCACTTTTTCTGAAGCTCCTTATATTTGAAAGCAAATATAAACGTCAGGCACAGGAACAGCAAGGACATGATTTCATCCCTGCTCTTCACATTAGCTACTACTTCTGTATGAATAGGATGAATAGTAAAGATAATAGTAGCAATCAAAGCCATTATGGGATTGCTTTTAAAGACTATATACCGCAGGAAATACAATAAGACCACGACAGATAACGTAAACCAAAGCACGTTAAAAAAATGCCTGATATGCATATCATGGTTGAGTACTTTTTCATGAGGGTCTTTTACCCCGAATTGCATGGAGTGATTGAAAAAGCTATCAATCTTATCCTTGGGTATTGCGCCGAAAAACTGCTGCTCTATAGCAAATGTAAGAATGGATAACGGCCTGTAACGCCCGCCGGCCAGTTGGTTGGATGAGTTAAATTGCTTGTAATAGCTATCATAGGCGTCCTTGGTGAATATTTCGGGAATACCGGCAAATCCTTCAAGGGCGTATTCATTTTGCACTATCACTATCAGGTCGTCATGCGCAGATTCATTGGTAACTGTATTTATGTAAAATACAAAAGCTAACGCTGCCACAATAAAAGCCTGTATTTTAAAATCATACAGCCATGCCGGGATTTTGGGGTGCTTTACAATAGGTTCATTTTCTACAACTGCCTGCGGCTTTGGTTTTATTACCGGAACCGGTTTTTTTACTGATTGTTTTGCCATTATTTGTAAGTGATAGCCAAATGTAATTTTTTTAAGTCAAAAGTCAAAAGTGGAACGTAGTTAGTAAGTAGCAGATAGTTAAATATTATTATCAAAAGCAATTATGTTATCATTAAATGATATTATTGTTTGGGTACTAAATTAGCATTATATAAATAATTAATGGCATTTTGCGCTTTCATATGGCCGGGGTTAATTTTCACCACGGCTTTCCATGCATAAAGCGCCTTTGAATATTGTTTGCTTTTATAAAAAAGCACACCTATATTGAAATAGTTGGACGCTAAATCAGGAAAATCAGGATTGATTTTCATTATCCTGTCCAGGTTTAATAAAGCGCTATCGGGTTGATTTAGTCTGAAATAAATAAGCCCTCTGTAAAAGTAGCCTTGTATGAACACATCATTAACTGATATGGCCTTATTAAAGAATTCCAGCGCTTTCTGAAGATCTTCTTTGTTTGCATTTTCATTGGTGTCAGCATCCGCCTTATTCATATAGTTAATGGCAAGATTACCATTCATCAAAAAACTATTGGGCACTACTTTAACGTCTTGCGTTATCAATGTGAAATTGTTTTTCCATTCTGCATTTCTCTTAATAGTTTTAAACCCGCACAACACGATTGTCGCAATCATTACTGCGGAAAACACTATTTTTTTTATCAATACCGGTTTTATCATTTCCAAACCATAATACAGAAGGTAAGCAAAAGCGATAGCAAATCCCACGGAGGAATGATAAATAAGACGTTCTCCCATTGTCGCTCCAATATTAAACAGGAAGTTATTGACCAACAGTAAATTCGATAAATAAAATGCTATTGCAAAGGATAATACCCTTCGTTTCCTGATAAAATAAACCAGCAATACAATAAGAGATAAATGAATAATTATGGACAACCATACCAATGGGTGTGAAAAATCTTTGTATGGAATGGCATTATATGAGTAATCTGAAGATAATGGATGAGGGAACACAAGGAGCTTCAGATAGTTCAGGCTTGTCGCAATTTTCGTCGCCATTTTTTCTGCGCCGGCTGCATAAGCATAGGAATTATTTTGTATGGTATTGTCAATATTCTGATCCAAAGGATGGACCACCAGGAATCTTATAAATATATACACCGTTGCAATAGCAAGATATGGTAGCGTTGCTATCAAACTCTTTTTAACAGGATAGTTATTAAATAAATTAAATGCAAGTGGCAGCAACAGGAGCAATGTTATGGCATATTCTTTGGATAAAAATGCAAGAAAATAGCAAACTAAAGCAGCACCCAGGAGCCACTTTTTTTGATATTCCCTGTACCTGAATGCGAATATGAATGTGAGGCATATAAACAATAACGAAAGTATCTCATCACGGCTTTTTACGTTAGCAACTACCTCTGTATGAATGGGATGAATAGTAAATAACACAACAGCAAGGAATGCGGTTACTGGGTTATTCTTCAATAGCACATGACGCAGGAAATACAATAAAACTATTACCGAAAGCGTAAACCAAAGCACATTAAATACATGCCTTATATGCATATCATGCTGCAGCTTCTTTTCATAAGAAGATTGCATTTTAAAAGAGGGCGCTGAATGGACCACACTATCTAATCTGTCTGGTGGTACAGTTCCGAGAAATTGCTGCTCGATGGCGAAGGTAATGATTGACAAAGGCCGGTAACGGCCACCACCTAAAGGGTTGTCAGATAAATTTTGTTTAAAATAACTATCATAGGAATCTTTTGTAAGTATATCAGAGATGCCAGCTACTCCCTGCAATACATATTCATTCCGGAGAATGACCATATTATCATCAAAAGCAAATTCATTTTGAAAAGTATTACAGTAAAATACAAAAGCCAATACAGCTATTATAATTGCCTGAATTTTAAATTCATATAGCCATGGCGGGAAGATAGCGTTCCGTTTCACAGGTTCACTTTCAATAACAATCTCCTTTTCAGGCTTTGTTATTTCAACCGGTTTATTATCAGCGTTATTATCCATTTTTTATGATAGCCAAATATAAACCAAACTATAGTTTTAGTCTGTTCATTTAAAAAAGTTTCTTTCCTTTGTAACAAATAACACTTTTTTACTTTTTTAACTTTTTGACTTCTTTAAACTTTCCTATCTTACCACAGTCAAATTCTAAATCAGGAATATTAATGCCAGATACCACTGATCAGATAAGTGATCATATGCTGGTAGCTTCGTTCAGAAATGAGCAATTGCGGGAAGCTTCTTTTACACAACTGGTACGCAAGTACCAGGAGCGGCTGTATTGGCATATCCGGCGCATGGTAATAGATCATGAAGATACCAATGATATATTGCAAAATGTTTTCATTAAAGTATGGAAAAACCTGGACGAGTTCCGGGAAGAATCCAATCTCTATACCTGGTTATATCGTATAGGTACTAATGAAGCCCTTACATGGATAGAACAGCAAAAAAGGCGCACATCCGTTTCCCTTAGCGATAATGAAGACTTTTACTCTGAACGGCTGCAGGCGCAAAAAGATTTCGATCCGAATAAGATAGAATGGAAATTACAGCAGGCAATACAAACCTTGCCAGAAAAACAACGGATTGTTTTTAATTTGCGCTATTATGATGAAATGCCCTATGAAGATATGTCGGGAATATTAGGCACATCAGTCGGGGCATTGAAAGCATCTTATCATCACGCAGTGAAGAAAGTACAGTCGTTTATTACGGGAGATTAAACTTTTTATTGCTATTAATGTCTTAATAACAGAATGAACAAGGCAAATGACATATCAGAAGAATTAAGAAGCATGGGGAGCGTCCTTGCTGATATTCCGCATATAATGCCCTATTCTGTTCCTGAAGGATTTTTTGAAAATTTTGCAGGTTCAATAAAAGTAACAAATAAGGAATTACCTGAAAAGGAACTTATACCGGATTGGGGGAAGGGGATGCCATACAGCACTCCGGAAAACTATTTTAAAGAACTGACAGGCAAGATAGTCGCCAATGTAACCGATAATGATATTTCTCAGTCTTTACCGAAAGAATTACCTTTTAAGGTTCCTGCAGGTTATTTTGACAACTTGCCGGCACAATTACTAATGGCTGCAAAAACTGCCAGCCCTGTACTAAAAGAAACTAAGCTTATTCCACTGAAAAGGCAGGATCTTTTCAGGAGAGTAAGGTGGGTAGCGGCGGCGATATTAATATTGGGTATAGGCTTTGGCTCATACAAGATCATAAATTCACAACCATCTAAAACTGAAAACATGCTGGCCTCAGTGCCCAATAATGATATTCAGGAATATGTGCAATATATTTACAGAATGGATGCGAATCGCATTGTGAGCAATACGGATATAAATAATTTACAACTCGACAATAAAGACATTATTCAGTACCTTAATGAAACAGGATGGGATTGATGTAAATTCAAAAGTCAAAAGTCAAAAGTCAAAAGTCAAAACCCAGAAGAGAACGAACATTATTGGGTAATAGAGGAGTAAAATATTAAAACAAAATGTGAGGAAAAGAGATTAAATAAGTTTATGAAAAAGTTATTACAAGCCATATTAATTGTATTAGTTACCACTACCGCTGCATATTCGCAAAGAGGACAAAATTTAGCGAGGATACATGCCGCTAAAATGGCTTACATCACTGACAGGCTCAATCTATCAACCGAACAGTCAGGTAGTTTTATACCGGTATATAATCAGTATGAACGGGAAATAAGAGATACCCGCCAATCCTTTATGGGAAAGTATAAGGGAACAAATCCTGATGAAGCCGATGACGCTACTTCCCGCCAGTTTATAGATGACAACCTCGATTACCAGCAGGCAGTAATCGTAATAAAACGCAAATACAATGACCGTTTTCTAAAGATATTATCACCCCAGCAATTAGCAGACCTCTATAAAGCAGAACGTGAATTCAGGCAAATACTGATGCAAAGGTTGAAAGAAAGGCGTGGGGAAAGAGGTGGGAGGTTTAATAGGTAATGAAGATAATTTAATAGCGTCAACTCTCCTGTAGTCGCAATAGGATTTAAATAAAATAAATATGCAAAAAAGCAATGCAATTTCTATGGCAGCAGCCCAGATGATCGTCTTGTGGCGTGGAATTTGGCAGTTTCAGGATCAGCCTCAGGCGCTGCATTCTGGTCATTTTGTGTTCTTGAAAAAAACCTTTCCTTTAAGCGTCTTAAATTTTCTCCTCCTTCTACTATCAGTTGCATCAGGTGAGCACGAAGTTCATCCGCCTTTTTGCCAGGAGTAATGTTTTCAATAGCAGTTTTAAATTCAGCTATTTTTTCTTCTTCTTCTTTTATTTCCCGGATCAGAACTCTCATGATACCCTTATCTGCCCGCGCTGTTATTTGTTCCTCTATATATTGCCTTCGTTGCTCTCGGTTAGAATCCTTTCGTGTGAAGAAATTTTTTCGAGCGGTAATAAAATCTTCCCACATTTTATCGCTGTGGATACGGGGGACATGACCGATTTTTTTCCATTCATCCAACAACTCATTCATCTCGGCCGTAGCATCACCCCATTGATTGGAATATTGCAATTCCAGGGCGCGATCGAGAATGGCTTTCTTTAGCTTATAATTTCTTTCTTGTGCTATACTTATTGCTTCAGTATAATGTTCTCTTTTATGCCCAAAGATTGTGCTCGTTGCCAATAGTAGTTGTTGTACCAAAGTAGTCAGGAATAATGAAGGTCGGCTAATACCAAAATGACTTAATTTTTCTAAATGAGTAATAATAACATTATCAAAGGCCTTCCCATCATGCTTTAAAGTTGCAGTTACAAAACCTGCGAAAATTCCTTCGTCAGTAAATACTTTATCAAGCAAAGCCACATCACTTTCTCTGATTGACGAATCGTCAATAATTGCTTTTTTCCAGGCATGCCTTACTGCAATAATAATATCCCCGGAATAGGAAAGGTCTTTGTATAGTTTTATGAGTTCATCATTATTCCGCCCTGCTGCAATCTGTGCGGCGGATATTGGATCAAATTGTTTAGGAGTAGAAGTGCCAAACACCCTGTTTTTAACAAAAACCATGGCGTCTGTATGACTAAAATAATCCTCCAGCAATATTTCCATTGCTTGTTTCCTTATTTTAATACTGTATGTAGTATCCATACCCGTAAGAAATAAGTTGAGGGCATCATGTTTGGCAATGTGTCTTTTAAGGGCCGTTTGTAATTGTTCTTCGGTCCAGTTGATTTCTTTATGGTATTCAATTTCAGGACGGGCTAACAAAAAACTGTTAAAATCCATCAAGCGGATTAAAGATGAGCGGTAATGAGTTTCATCAACAGGCTCAAACAAATAGTATTCATCCTCTTTTTTGAAGATGGCCTGGTGTGCCTGACCTGATATATAAGCCTCTGAAATCATTATTAATTTATACTACAAAAACTTTGCCGGGAATTTGTCTTTTATTTTATCAATCTCTAAAAGTTGTATTCTATTAGTAGTAGCCGGTATATTAATACTCTTTACAGCATATTCGCTCAATTCATTATAAATATGCACTTCCATAAACTCATCATTTTCCTTATTCCCATCTGAAAACAGAACTAAATTGCAAAAATCTTCTTCAATGCAGTTAATATCTATTTGCAAATGTAGTTTCGCAACTGCCAACTTTAATTTGTTTCCCCATATGGCACGGTATCCTTTCGGTATTTCTACTTTCTCAAGATTTATTCCATGCCTTTCTGCAAAGTTATATGAATTTTCTTCAATGACCGTTACCCTTGGAATTATTATATTTTCATCAAGTAATACTGTACAATTCCCATAGCTTTTCAATCCTTCATTTTTTAGACTTAAAGCTGCAAAAACCATATCCCTGGCATAATAGCCAAACAAAAAACTATCAACAATATTTCTTTTCCTGTCATTTTCAGGTGTTGCAATATCTCTTAGCCCATCATTTGTCAAACGATAATAATTTTTGTAAGCATCATCGCTCAATAACCAAGTGCTTAAAGGAGGAAACTTAATATTAATAACCGCTTGCACCTTACTTGTAAAACAATGTTCAAACGCTTCTAAAGCTGTCTGGCTGCCATTTGCAATTACATACTCTGCTGCATTATTATAACGCTCTTCTAACGCATTTATTTCATTCTCAGCAGATACTTCATTTACATTCGGCGCTCCCAAATACTGGCCACAACGCTTACATTTGATGAAGTTTATCTGAGTTTGTTCATGATTACATGCAGGGGCAATAAAGCTTGTTTCCTATTACGGGCATTTTCAATTCAATATGGTATAAAAATAATTGAAAATGCGGAAAGAAGTAATTTTTCTTAATTTTTGTTTAATCGCTCAATTTTCTTCCTATTCAAAAATCCTTTCCATTGCCCATGCCTTTAGCCGCATTTCTTCCCATTCCAGTTCAGGATTACTGTCATAGGTAATAGCGCCACCTGTCTGGTAGGACAAATATTTTGTTGAGACATTATAAAATAAACTACGAATGACTACATTAAAATCGAAATCTCCGTCCGGGTTTATATACCCTATTGTGCCAGAGTATAGTTCCCTGCCTGCTTTTTCATACTTGTCAATCAGCTGCATGACTTTATATTTTGGGGCGCCGGTCATACTTCCCATAGGAAAAGAATAACGGATAGCATCTGTGACGGGCAGACCTGCTCTCATAGTGCCACTAACGGAAGATACCATCTGGTGTACCTGCGGAAAGGTATAAATACTGAATAGCTCATCGGCCTTTACACTTCCCGGTTCGCAGCAACGTGCGAGATCATTACGCACAAGATCTACGATCATCACATTTTCCGCTCGTTCTTTAATATCATTTCGCAGCGCTTCTTTTATTTGTACATCTTTTACATAATCCTTATCGCGGCGGGCAGTACCCTTCATGGGCTGAGACAATATTTTATTACCCTCTTTGCGGATGTATCTTTCAGGGCTTGCACACATCATATATTTATCATTGAGGCGGTAGTATGCCGCAAATGGCGAGGGAGATAACGCATTAAGCGCATTAAATACCTGCAACGGGTTTATATCGGCATGGTCACAATAACCTTTATTGCAGAAATTAATTTCATAACAATCACCATCTGCAATATGCCTCCTCAGCTTTGAAATAGTATCTAAGTATTCATCCTTTCCGATCATATAGTTGAACCGGAGTTTAGGTATCAGCTTTTCCACAAATTCCAGGTCTATTTCATTTATCTGTTTATATACAACATTCGGATCGTCAAATGATTCAATAGTCAATATAGTTTGTTCCCTGTTTAAATGGCAAACTGTTTGAGGAACAAAAAAGTTCAGAAGGGGAAATCCGGTACTAAAAGTGTGGGATGATGTTAATTGCGGCTCAAGGATATTTTTGTAATCATAGCATATATGCCCAAAAAGCCAGTCTGGTTTTGTATTATGCCTTTTCTGAAGCAATGATAAAGGATCATTTTCATTACCGCTTATTAAATCAACAGAACCTGTAGCCAGAAGGCATTCATACCCATCATAATTTGATGGGTAGTAGTTGCTGTCAAGAAAAACGAGGATGCTGAATTGTTTAGCCCAATTCAGCATCCTTTGCTTGATTTCTTTTGCCTGCGCCCCTGTGAGCTTAATGGCAACTTTATGTCTAACTGGAGGCGATGAAGTAAATTTAAACATCTTACTTGATCTTTTCCATTTTGTCTACGTTTCTGATTCTTTTAATCAACCTGCCATATTACAGGTAAATACCAGCATTAATACGGCTGGAAACCATTGCCGGCGGCTACGGCAGTTGATAAAGAAAATTAACTAGGTCCTGGTACTGAAATACTTTGTCAGCTATTCCTTTGATCAGAAATCATCATCATCATCGTCAAAGCCTCCTCCGGCGCTTTCAGTAAAAAAGCCGAGGTCTTTGAACTCTTCATCCACATCAAAATCATCATCTTTGGCTGATTTCTTTTTAGGTGCTTTACTTTTCGATTTAGGCATGTCGAACTCTTCGAATTCTTTGTCTAAATCCACATCAAAATCATCATCTTTTCCGAAATCATCATCTACCTCATCAAGGTCATCATCATCGTCATCATCATCTTTTTTGCTTTTTTTAGACGCTGATTTTTTAGACGCTGATTTCTTTTTAGGAACATCATCTATATCGTCATCCAAATCATCATCGTCATCAACTTCCTTTTTCTTTTTTGAAGCTGCCGAGGCTGATTTTTTTGAGGCTGATTTTTTTGAAGGAACAATTAAATCTTCATCAAAATCATCATCATCATCAATATCCGCCTTCTTAGGTTTGGCTGACGCTTTTTTCACTGCCGGTTTTGCGCCTGCAACAGCGGTCTTTTTGTTTGCGGTCTTTTTGTCGGTATTTGATTTCATTGCGCTCATACTTGATGACGTAAAATTTTAATAGTTTGGTGAAATTGCCAAATTTTTTTTGACTTAAAAAAATATAATTTTTTTTTTAAGGAATGGCGAGCAGTTGTTCCCTGCCCGTGCCATTAGAAATAAAAGCGATTTTTGTTTCTAAATAATTTTCCGCAAACCGGCAATAATCTTTAAATGCCTGCGGCAATCCGTTGTAATCAATACAATCACTCACCGGCTTATCCCATCCTGCAAATGATTCATATACCGGTTCAATACTCATATTGCAAAGGTCATATGGCCATTCTTTTGTTTCTTTTCCATCTGCAATATAAGCGACAGCAGCCTTAACAGGGTTGAATTGATCTAATATATCAGCTTTCGTAATTATAAGCTTTGTTACGCCACTAAGCATTATCGCATACCGGAGCGCAACCAGGTCTATCCAGCCACAACGGCGCGGGCGGCCAGTAGTTGCACCAAATTCATTACCTGCAACCCGTAAAGCCTCCCCTGTCTCATCAAGTAATTCGGTAGGGAACGGGCCGCCACCCACACGGGTGCAATAAGCCTTGGTAATACCATACACCTCCCCAATCCGTGATGGAGCAACTCCTAATCCACTACATACTCCGGCGGCAATTGTATTTGACGAAGTAACAAATGGATAGGTGCCAAAATCAACATCCAGCATACTACCCTGCGCTCCCTCAGCCAAAACCTGCTTGCCATTCTTCATATGGTTATCTAACCAATATTCAGCATTCACAATATTTAAAGAGCGTATCTGCTCAACTGCCTCAAAAAATGGTTGCTCCCATTGTTTCCAGTCAACAACTTCGCCATATTGACGAAGGATCTGGATATGTTTCTGCGTAAGCCTGTTGTATTTTTCTATAAAATCCTTACCTGTAATATCCCCTACCCTCAATCCATTTCTGCCCGTTTTATCCATATAAGCAGGGCCAATGCCTTTTAGGGTAGAACCTATCTTGGCCTCACCTTTTGAAGCTTCAGAAGCTGCATCCAGCGCCCGGTGAGTAGGCAATATAAGATGCGCTCTGCTGGAAACAAATAAACGGTGGAGCAACCCAGGACATAGTGGCAAAATTTTATTTATCTCATTTTGCAATGTCACCGGGTCAATGACCACTCCATTGCCAATAAGATTCAGGCAATGTTCCTGGAATACACCCGAAGGAATAGTATGCAGCACTATCTTAGTACCATTTACATACAAGGTATGGCCTGCATTAGGGCCACCCTGGAACCTTGCAATAATGTCATATTTTTTGGCGAGGTAATCAACTATTTTCCCTTTGCCTTCGTCTCCCCATTGCAAACCCAACAAAACATCAATCATGAAACTTCTTTTAGCATTAATTCAAAACTCAAAATTAATTAGTAAAAGTAAAAAATAAAAAAATAAAAATCAGATAGTTATCAATATTCTGGCATTAATCTATCCGGGAAAATAAAATCTTATTTAGTTATTATCCTTTTTGGGACCAAATCCCTGAAGTGTGGACATTAATTGCTGCATGGTCCGCATATAATTGTCGCTGGAACCATCCAGGAAAATAGTATTACCCTTTCCATATTCAGCAAAGTGCTTAATAGCATCGGTCCACATGGAAAAAAGAATATAAGACGCATCAAGATTGGCGGTTTCCATTTCTTTTGCGGCAGTAGCCATACCTCTGGCTACTTCTTCCCGGAAAAGCGCCACACCCTGTCCTCTCATCTGGGCGGCAGTACGCTCAGCATCAGCGGAAATTTTTATAGCATTTCCTTCCGCTTCCGCAGCTTTTGTTTTTGTGATCAGCAATGCCTGACCTTCGTTTTCTGCAGCGGCCTTCAGATTATTTGAAGCCACTACGCGCGACATTGATTTTAAAATATCCTCATCAAAATTAATGTCGTTGATCTGCAAATCCATCAGGTGGTAGCCCCACCCTTCCAGTTGTTTGTCTAATTGTTCCTTTACATGAAAAATGATCTCGGAACGAAGTAATAATATCTCTGATTGTCTTTTGGTAGCTACAAAAGCTCTCACAGCTCCTTCTACCGACCTTATCAACGCCTGCATAAAACTACGTTCGTCCACAAACTTAAAAGCGACATTTTCAATGGTGGCACTTTCTTCGTTAAGCACCGAATAAAGCAGCATCGCTGTAAAATATACATTCGCCTGGTCTTGAGATATGGCCTGGAATTTCAATTCCATGGATCTGTTCTGGTAAGAAATTCTTTTGAATATCTGCTCAATAAAAGGAATGCGCATATTCAGTCCCGGTCGTATGACGCGTCTGAACTTACCGAAAACTGTAATAACAGCTACATTACCTTGCTGAACTGTAACAAAACTCATCACTACGAACAGTAAGATGATTCCTAAGAAAATATACGTGAATTCCATAATTGAATGATTTGTTTGGAAATATACGGATAGAATTTGAATCTGCATTTTACTTTTTATTTTTTATTTTTGGCTTATGGCAAAAAGGATTATTGATAATGAAGAAATGGTGAAAGAGTTTTTTGAAGAAACCGCAATGATAGGTATCGTATCAGCGCAGCCTGCATACCGGTTTTGCTGGATGATAAATAATCATTTTGACATTAACTTCATCCGCGAACCCTCGCAAGATATATACCTTCATAAAAAAGACAAACAAAAAAACGAGAATAAGTACCACTTCCCAATATACCAATACGACCTCCCCAACAGTTTCTACAAATACTATCTGTATAAATTAAAAGACGGCCCTGTATCCTTGCTGCCTGAAAAAAAACAGATGGATTATTTATGGCTGATAAAAACAGCCATTCCTGAAGATGACATACTTGAAATTTTCAACGAACTAGGTAATATCCCGGATGTTCAACTGTCGCGGATACTTGACTGGAAAAAGTTGGAACATCCGGATAATTTGCTGATTTGACCATGATAATTTTTCGGGGTTGAATCAAACTTAATCAAATAATGATGAACACTAACCATAATCTCACAAATTCTTTCGTATCTTTAAACAATAAATTTACTGGCAATGAATACTATTTCCATACATGTTCCACCCTCCTTGGCTCATATTTATGAAATAGCAAACGAGGAAAAGAAAAAAAAAGCGGAACAATACATTAATGCATGGCTAAATGCTTTTTTCAGCAGCAAATCTCCTGATGAGCGCCTTTTTGACATTATGAAAGAGGCGACAGCTATTGCAAAAAAAAATGGCCTTACTCCCGAAATACTGGATGAATTATTAAAAGATGAAAAATAGTTTTTTTGTTTTTGATACTAATATCCTGATAAGCGCTTTATTTGATGGTTCAGGAATTCCTGCATTGGCATTGAAAAAAGCAAGAACAAACGGAACTTTGCTTGTATCAGATGAAGTAGCCGCGGAATATATACAAGTATTTTCCAGGAAAAAATTTGATAAATATGTTCCTCAAGATATTCGCTTTGCATTTATTGAAAATATCATTACAAATGCTTTGCCGGTAATAATTTCATCCTACATTATAGTTTGCCGGGATCCTCAAGATGATAAATTTCTATCTTTGGCTGTTTCAGCTAATGCAGGATGTATTATATCAGGCGATAACGACTTGCTTATTTTGGATCCTTTTCATGACATACCTATTTTAAAACCTGCTGATTTTTTGAAATTTTAGTTGAATAAAATTGAGTCATACGTCGAAAATGCTGGTTTTAGTTTGCAAAATTAACATTACACTTTGCAGTGGCTATTTCTTCCATTCACATTAATTAACCAAGGCCTGTCAAGTAAAACTCTTGTAAACTGCCAACTTTTGTTATTTTTGTCGCCTCTCTAATAAAAAAACATGAACTATCGCAAAATAAATAACCTTACAGGTTGGGTTACAGGCGTTATCGCTTATTTCGTTTATTTATTAACTATGGAACCCACTGTCAGTTTCTGGGATTGCGGTGAATTCCTGTCATGTGCCTACAAGCTGGAAGTGGGACACTCCCCTGGCGCTCCCTTTTTTATGATGGTGCAAAGGGTTTTCTCCCTGATGGCCGGACATGGGGCAGCCACAGGCGCTCCTTCTGTGAGCACTTTAGGAACAGTGGGCGCCGCATCATATATTAATTCTCTTTCGGTATTAATGAGTGCGCTTACCATTCTGTTCCTGTTTTGGTCTATTACGCACTTTGCCAAAAAACTAATTACATCTAAAAATGAAGAACCTGACAATAACCAGATCATTTTAATAATGGGCGCAGGTTTAGTTGGCGCTTTGGCTTATACATTTTCCGATACTTTCTGGTTTTCAGCAGTGGAGGCGGAAGTATATGCTTCTTCCTCTTTCTTTACTGCCGTGACCTTTTGGGCGGTTTTGAAATGGGAGCACATGGCAGATAATAAACATGCTGACAGATGGCTGGTTTTGATCGCTTATTTAGTTGGGGTATCCGTATGCGTACACTTGCTAAACCTGCTTACCATACCTGCTGTAGCAATGGTATATTATTTCAGGCGTTACGAGGCTACCTACAAAGGAACCATAATTGCTTTTATTATGGGTTGTGTTGTGCTTGCTTTTGTGCAGTTTGGCGTTATCCAGTATATTCCCCGGTTAGCATCTGTATTTGATGTTGCATTTACAAACAGTTTCGGGATGCCCTTTGATACAGGCGCTGTTATTTTTCTTTTGATGGTTACTGCATTACTGATATTTTTATTGGTATTAGCCAAAAGAAAGAATTTGTACATTTTACAGGTCAGTACGTTTTGTATTATCTTTATAATCATTGGATATTCCGCATATTTTTCTGCTATTATCCGTTCCCGTGCAGATGTGCCTATAGATATGACCAACCCGGATAACCCGATAACCTTCCTTGATTATGTGGACCGCGAGCAGTTTGGGCAACAGCCTTTACTTTTCGGCCCTTATTTTACAAGTAATTATACCGCACTCGATACATCCAAAAAATTATATGCGCAATACAAAATAAATGGTAAAGATTATTACGAGCAGGTAGGTAAAAAAACAGATGTAATATATGGAGTAGATCAGAGCGGTGTTAACCAAAGCCATGTTTTCCCACGTATTTATGACTCAAATGATCCAAACCATGTCAATTTTTACCGGAACTTCCTGGGACTTGGCAAGAATGATGAACCTTCAGCCTGGAATAACATACAATATTTCATTGGCTACCAAATGAACTGGATGTGGTTCCGGTTCTTCATGTGGAACTTTGCAGGCCGGCAAAATGATGTTGAAGGCCAGTGCGACCCTCAAAGAGGTAACTGGATTTCGGGGATAACATTCATTGATAAAATGCGCGGGCTGGGCGATACGGATAAAATGGGCTCTGGTTTTAGTGATAATGATGCGCATAATAAGCTCTATTTCCTGCCATTAATACTTGGGATTTTGGGAATTATTTACCAATTCAACCGTAATAAGAAAGACGGAATTATTGTCCTTACCTTATTCTTCTTTACAGGTATTGCGATAGGTATTTATCTGAATATGCCACCGCTCCAGCCGCGTGAACGTGATTATGCATTTGCAGGCTGCACCTATACCTTCGCTATCTGGATAGGATTAGGGGTTTTAATGGTACACCAATGGTTTAAAAAAGCCACACAGGATCCGGTGGCGGCTTTTGGTTCAATAGCTTTGTGCCTGCTTGCCGTACCCGCTTTAATGGCAAAAGTGGAATGGAAAGATCACGACCGTTCCAAAAAGACACTTGCCCGCGCTGTTGCGCATAACACGCTCTCCTGCTGCGCGCAAAATGCTGTCTTGTTTACCTTCGGAGATAATCAGACTTATCCATTATGGTATATACAGGAAGTGGAAGGGTTCCGAAGAGATGTGCGCGTCATCAATACAAGCCTCTTAGGTATAGACTGGTATGTTGACCAGCTAAACTACCGGGTTAATGACGCTGACGCCGTACCTATGATATGGAAAAAAGATGATTACATAGGCGACCACCATAATTATATCGGGTATAGTAAAAACCCGCAGCTTCCGGCTGATAAATACTTCAATCTCACAGACATTTGCAATTTCATGATTAGCAAAGACCCTGCCAATATGGGTTCCAGGGGTGATGAGATGATGAATTATATGCCTTCCAAAAACTTCTTTGTACCATCGCTCAGCAAGGAAGAACTAATAAAAAGAGGATTAATAAGTGCGGCTGATACGGCACATATAACTACTGAAATGAAATTTGTCTATCCTAAAACCACTGCTTTCAAAAACGACCTGGCAATACTTAATATCATAGCCGCGGTAGCTAATGAAGGCTGGAAACGCCCGCTGTATTTTGACGCTGGCCTTCGTCAGGGTGATTACGGCGGCACCGGTGAGTATATGCACATGGAAGGGTTGGTGTATCACTTAATGCCTTTCAAATATACGGATAACCAAAAAGTTAATCCGCAGTTGCTGGGTTCTATAAATACAGATAAGAGCTATGATATGTTCGTGAACAAATTCCTCTGGGGCGGTGCCGAAAGAAATGATGTTTATTTTGATGAACCCAACCGCCATGAATTTGTTACCTACCGTATGGACGCCGGATTTTTAGCCAACCAGCTTTCAGCGGAAGGAAAAAAAGACAAGGCGATACAGGTGCTTGATAAAGTAATAGCCGGAATTACGGAACATTCTTATTCTTATGATTATACGGCCTATTTCATTGCATCGGCTTATTATCGTGCGGGCGCTGTTGCAAAAGCAAACGCCATTGCTAGAAAGATCATAAAGAATGCCGAAGATGATATTGCCTGGGTGGCATCGCTTCCTGAAGACAGTAAAGTAGCATTGGGAGATGATGTGCGTCAGCAATTCCAGATCATGCAGTCATTAAGCAGCACGGCATACCAATCCGGGGATACTGTGACCGCAAAGCAGATCTATGAAAAAATGCAGACAATAGGGCCAAGCGTAAAGGAACTGCTCAATCAACGTGCCGGACCAGGTGAAGTAGAGGAATAATAAAAATTTATGTTATTTAGAAAAGCCCTGGATTTCCGGGGCTTTTTCTTTTCCACATGGCTATTCTATTCAATTCAATGGCTTAATACTGAAATATGTTTTTTGCCGGAATTGGTTTGCAGTTTTACAATTGGCAATTGGCGGTTTGCATTGTAGTGTAAATTTGAATTGCGCAATTCTAGTTTGTTTTTTTTATTTTTTGATTATTGCGCAGTTTTACATTGAAAATCAATTAGTTAGTGAAATTTTGCGCTCAAATCCCGAATCCACACAAAATTCAACTTTGATGTGGATGTAACTATTAAAGAGATGGAGGCAGCCCCTCCGGTAACGGCTGATAGGGAGCAGTTATCAAACCGGCTTAAGCTGCATTGAATAAGAACTTTGTGGTGAGCGTTAAGTTTAAAAGGTAGCAAGCAATTGCTATCAGGTAAGTATCAGAGAGATGAACGCAAGTGAACCATTGAC
>CAISOH010000337.1 GCA_903887005.1 uncultured Bacteroidota bacterium
ATAAATTGTTAAATTTATATTAAATATTACTAACTTTAGTTTTTAGAGGTGCCCTTAATTTAAACTTTCGTTTTTTTGTCTTTGTTACCCCTTCTGAAAGATACCATAAATGTTACTTCCTTCTCAGCGCCTTAAACTCAGAGCCATCTTTCTATTGCGGCCATTCGCTACCGTATGCGAGGCGGTTTGTAACTATTGCGTTACTCCTTCAAAAATTTCCTGGTCTCAGAACCGTTTATTTTAATAAAATAAACTCCGCATGGAAGGTTTGAAATATCTAACGCTGCTTTTTCTGTGTTGCAATCCTGGTAATAAACTGCCTGACCAAATACATTGCTTATTGAAATATTGTTCAGTTTATTTTTGCCTGTCACAAAAAGCTCATCATGAACGGGGTTAGGGTACACATCCGTTTGATTATTACTATTAATTGAATTCATACCAACAGTACATTCACTAGCTGGTGCAATAGTGATCAAATCAGTAATGAAACACCCTGTTGGAGCTGTGTATGTTATTGTTGGATTGCCCAAATATTTACCAGTTACAAAACCACTGCTGATATTAATATCCGCAATCGTCGTATCACTGGAGCTCCAGGTACCCCCATAAGTATAATCAGCCAAGGTTGCGGGATATCCCAGGCAAATGTGGTTTTGGCCGGTAATTGAGGCCGGTACAGGTAGCACAGTAATACTGGTTGTCGTAGAACAAAATGTAGTGGGTAATAAATAGCTTATTATTTCAGTTCCTTTCACTCTGCCTGTTACAATGCCTGTAGTCCGGTCAACTATTGCCATATAACCGTCCTTACTGAGCCATACTCCTCCGCCCGAATCAGACAAGGTTACAGTACCGCCTTCACAAACAGAAGTATCCCCTGTAATTGGCCCAGGTAGCGGATTAATAGTTAATAATTTCGTGACAGCTTTTGTACCGCACAAATTAGTAACCGTGTAAGTGACAGTATCTATACCTGCTGTCATCCCTTTGAAAAAACCTTCTCCTAAAACAGAAGCGGTAGTATTACTGGCGCTCCATGCCCCTGCGTCCGGCAAAGAGGATAAAAATATTTCGGCATTCATGCACATGCCATTTGGCCCGGATATAGAGTCAGGTAATGAATAAATATTCAAATTGGTACTCGCAAGGCAACCGGGCAATCTGTAATAAATAGTTGCATGGCCTCCCGACAAGCTTTTTATGAATCCGGAAATTGAATCAATAGTTATTATTTTTGGTGACTGAGGGCTGCTCCAGGTACCCCCTGATACAGGATCGACTAATACAACGGCCGAACCTACACAGAAACTGGCAGTACCTGCGATAGTATCCGCGCAAAAGGTTTGAAATTCGTAAGCACCTATGTCTATACTACTCCCCTTTATGCGCGCATTTCCTGCATAATCTACAGAATCATGAAAGGAGTTAGTTGTATCACCTGTATTTATACAATAAGAAGTGGATAGTAAATTAAAATTGGCTATTGTGGCATCATCAGTTATTAGTGATGTCAGCGTAGGCGCTATCAGACCGGGATCAGTACCAATAACGTTAGTCGCCGTATCACCTAAAAATCTTAAACTACTTCCCCATGCAGTAACGTCTAAATAAACCGGTCGTTGCATCCAGTTATTTTCACAATGGACTCCATCACCAGTGTAAATACTTGGTTTTATGGTTTTTCCTATATAAGCATTACCATAAAACATATTATTTTTTATATATATTTTGCCAGCGTCTCCAAAAGCAAAGATAGCCGAGCCATCATCGGATGTATTATTAATAATGGTGTTATTGATGATTTTTGCACCGCCGTAAACACAATAAATTCCTCCACCTCTGAATGCTGAAAGATTGTTGGCTATAATATTATTCCGAACAGTAAATGATCCTCCGCTCGCGCCGTGTAAAAATATACCCCCTCCTCCTTCGGCAGAGCCACACCAGCCACTACTAAAATGATTATTATTGCAAATCAAATTTCCGTCAATGTCCACCGTACCTGCCACACACTGAATAGCGGCTTCCTGGGCCATGCGATTATGATGAATTTTATTACCTTTTATGGTTGCATCTCCTCCAATGAGAATACATGCTCCATATTGTCCATATTCAGTGGACTGATTTTGATAAATGTTGCAATTTTCTATTAATAAATGTGGAGAGGTATATGATGCTATTATTTGTCTGATAATATAGCTTGGGGAAGAATTATTATAAATATTGCAATTTACCATGTTTATGTCCTTTGTCATGGAAAAAAACATAATGACAGATCCGAAATTGTCATGAATGTTGCAATTGAAAAAATCCGCTTTACCCATAATGTAAATTTCCCCCATATTATGAAAGAAATTACAATGGTTGATTACTAAATTCCTGTCATAATCAACTTTAAGCTGGCCAGACCTTGTTATAATTGTTTTTAGATCATATACATTGCAATATTCAAATATTGAGGAATCTGTATAGTATATATTTTCAAAAATTATTCCACTCCATCCCCCGGAAGATATTGCCGGATTAGAGAATCCGGTAGTATCTTGTATATGGAAATTTATCGGTTGCGTTGCAGTTCCCTTAGCAAATAAAATTCCATTAATATCCAATAAATACAATCCCTGGAAAACAACATCTACACCAGGGTCAATTGTAAGGGTCTGCCCTGAGTTAATTGTAATATCATTATAGATCAGATAAGGTGAACCCGCCAATGTCCAATGCCCGGAAACAGTTGAAGTGGTGATACTGGTAGATGCTTTTGCATTTATTGCCAGGCATACAAGTAATAGAATGATAGTTAATTGTTTCATCGGAAGTAAAGGTTTTATGTTTAGCTTAGTACATAGACGCATAAAATTCAAATAAGGTTTGCAAAAGGCCAAAAGAAGTTTGCGAACGGTCGAAAAAGTTTGTAAACAGTAAAAATATTACTTCAAAACAAAATGCACCTTTTAGGGGTGTTCTTAAATATCAATCCAAACTACTCCACCAATATCTTCTGCGCCGTTTTTGAACCGCTGCCATCATTCCATATTGCAAAGTAAATGCCCCGTGGCAAAGCGTGAATATCAAAGGAAGTAAGGGTATTTGTTACATTTTTCCCGATTATTTGTTTGCCGGAAATATCCTGCAATTCAATTTTGCCTTTTGCACCAGGGACAGAGACAAAAATGATATTGTTGGCCGGGTTGGGGTAAACTGAGATAGTTTTTTCAGGGACAGGAATGTTTGTATTAAGTGTTGCATAGGCGGTAGGGTTAAATTCAAAAGCGCCAATATCAATGCGACTGCCATAAATACGGGTATTGCGCGCATAGTCAACAGAGTAAGGAGCTGCTCCGGTTGTGTCTCCTGCATCAATGCAAGGGGAAGCGGGTAGCAGGAAGAAATTGGAAGTTGACGCATTTACAGTAACACCGGCTGAAGAGGTAGGCGAAACCATGCGCGGGTCAGTGCCTATGATATTTTTTGTTGTATCTCCCAGTAAAAAATTATATCCAAATCCAACATTTATATTGTCTGTATAAAACGGATTTTCGGTCCAGTTATATTCATATTCAATAGTATCCCCACTGCTTATTTCGAGATTTGCATGTGGATTAGGAAGCGCGAAATTTGTAGTTATATTGCCATAAAATAAATTGTTTTTAACTTTTACACATCTATGACCGCTTGAGGACACATTATTAAACATATGAATAGCGCCACCATTATATGCCGTATTATTTATTATCTGGTTGTTGAAAATATTAGCATTGGCGCCAATAATATAAATAGCTCCTCCTGCATACCTTGCATCGTTGTTTGCAATAATATTATTTCTGATGGTATAATTATATTTATTTACCGTATCTCCTTCTGCACTTAATCTTATTCCGCCACCGCCTTGTGTAGAGCCACAACTGGAACCGGAAATCATATTAATAAGAGACAGATTATTGCAAACATAATTTCCGACGATGTCCACATTGCTGTAATATGCTGAGATCGCTCCGTCAAACTCACTGGTATTATCATGTACCTTATTTCCCATAACAACCGCATTTGAATATTCAATATCAATGGTAGTTGTATTCTGGGAATCAGTCTGGTTATTCTGATAAAACAGGTTATCATTTAACAGGAGGTTTCCTTTATTAACGCTCAGCATATTAGTTCTGGATGCATTATCGTGAAAGCTGCAGTTATGAATGTTTACATTTCCTAAATTGGTAAAGCAGGTTACGGATGATGTATTGTTATAAACGGCGCAATTTGACATTTCGTATTTGTTGAATGTATCCAGGTAAACATTAACTACAAAGCCACTATTATGGAAAAAAGTACTATTGTCAATTTTTAAATTTCTATAAAATAATGCAAGCGCATTTGTTTTACAGTCATATACCTTGCAAAACTGAAAAGAAGAACTATCGGTTGAAGGTATTCCATAAATTCCAAAAGTTATTCCCTTCCAGCTTCCGGCTGCAGTAGATGTATTATACCATCCGGTGGTGTCATTGGCGTGAAAAGTAATTGGCTGAACAGTTGCGCCTGTAGCATACAAACTGCCATTAACATGCATGCCATAAGCACCATAAAAAACAACATCAACTCCGGGGTCAATGATTAAAACAGACCCGTAATCAACATATATGTCGTTGTAAATCATATATGGTGACCCAGCTAATGTCCAATGTCCTGATACGCTGGAGGCGGTGATACTGGTAGCAGCTTTTACATTTGCCGTAAAACAAATCAGTAAAAAAAGATAGGCTATTTTTTTCATTTAAGTTTGTTTTTAAGTGTAAGTTCTCTTATAGACATGTGAAATATCATAAAAGGTTTGTAAAATACATAAAAAGTTTATTAACATTTGTAAACTTTATAGCCGGTAAAATTTCTTCCCTAAAATAAAAAACACCCCTTTTCGAGAGGTGTTCTAATATTTAATAACGATCTTAATTTCAAACCACCAATTCCAATCAATTAGTTAACCCTTTCCCATGGCAGGCCTTATACTTCTTGCCGCTGCCGCAGGGGCATGGGTCGTTACGGCCTATTTTTGGGCCTGATTGTACGGGTGTGCGTTTTACCTGGGTTGGTTCCGGTGTTTCGGTATAATAATCTTCTTCATCTGCGGCATAGGCTTGCCCTCTTGCGTCTATCTCCGCCTTGTTCACACGCATTTTGCTCATATCCGTGTGTGGTTCCGGCATTCTTGCTGCCTGTTGTGGCGCCTCCTGTATAGGAATGCCTGCACGCAGCAGGAAGGAAATAATGTCGCGGTTGGTTTCCAGCATCATTATTTTGAACAGGTTGAACGCTTCAAACTTATAGATCAGCAGCGGGTCTTTCTGCTCATAAGACGCCATACGTACAGAGGTGCGGAGGTCATCCATAGCGCGTAAGTGATTTTTCCATGCATCATCTATCATACCCAGCGTAATATTCTTCTCCAGCGCTTGCAATACAGGTTGTGCCTGCTCCGCAACCGCCTCCCTTATATCCACATATACCTGCATACCCCTGATGCCATCGGTAAACGGCACTACTATCTGTTCTATACGGTCTCCATTTTCTTTGAGTATCTGTATCAGCGTCGGCGTCATATGCTCGCGCAACGCAGCCATTTTCCGGTTATAGAATTCTTTTACCTGGTGGTATAGCTGCTCGCCAATTACATTAGCGTCCCCTTTTGTGGTTTGTTCCGGAGTTAATTCAGGTTCAATAACCAGGTGTTTCATTACCTCGATCTTGAAATTCTCAAAGTTGCGGTTTGCCACATATTGCTCTGCCAGCCCGAAACATACGGCGAACATAGCATTATCGAGGTCAATAGATAGACGGTCGCCAAACAATGCATGGCTGCGGCGCTTGTAGATAACATCACGTTGCGCATTCATTACATCGTCATATTCGAGCAGGTTTTTACGCATGCCGAAGTTGTTCTCTTCTACTTTACGCTGTGCACGCTCAATGGATTTAGAGATCATGCTGTGCTGCAATACCTCGCCATCCTTATGACCCATTTTATCCATAAGGCCTGCAATACGTTCTGAACCAAACAAGCGCATCAGGTCGTCTTCAAGCGATACAAAAAACTGCGAAGTCCCGGGATCTCCCTGGCGGCCTGCACGGCCACGCAACTGCCGGTCAACACGGCGGCTTTCATGACGCTCCGTACCTATGATAGCCAATCCTCCTGATTCTTTAACACCCGGCCCGAGCTTAATATCCGTACCACGGCCGGCCATGTTGGTTGCTATGGTAATGGCTCCGGGCAAGCCTGCTTCAGCTACAATCTGCGCTTCACGGGCGTGCTGCTTGGCATTCAGTACATTGTGCGGTATTTTTTTCTGCTGGAGCATACGGCTCAGCAATTCAGAAACTTCCACGGAGGTAGTACCCACCAATACCGGGCGGCCTACTCCACGAAGCGCTTCTATCTCATCAATAGCCGCTTTATATTTTTCACGCTTGGTTTTATAAACAAGGTCTTGCTGGTCTTTACGTGTTACCGGCAGATTGGTTGGAATGGTCACTACATCCAGTTTGTATATCTGCCAGAACTCGCCTGCTTCTGTTTCGGCTGTACCGGTCATACCGGCCAGCTTATGGAACATGCGGAAATAATTTTGCAGGGTTACGGTAGCAAATGTTTGTGTCGCGGCTTCTACCTGCACATCTTCTTTAGCTTCAATAGCCTGGTGCAAACCATCGCTATACCTGCGGCCATCAAGGATACGGCCAGTTTGTTCATCTACAATTTTTACCTTGCCTTCCATTACCACATATTCCACATCTTTATCAAAGAGGGTATATGCTTTCAGTAATTGCTGTATGGAATGGATACGGTCTGCTTTTATAGCATAGTCCTGGAGGAGGGCATCCTTGCGCTGCACTTTATCTTCTGGAGTCAACGCTTGTTTTTCAATCTCGGCAAGTTCGCTGCCTATATCCGGGAGTATAAAGAAGTTAGGGTCTTCGCCGGAGCCGGTTATGAGGGCAATACCTTTTTCTGTCAGGTCAACACTATTGTTTTTTTCATCAATGGCGAAGTAAAGTTCTACATCCACCTTTGGCATGTTGCGCTGCTGCTCACCTATATAATAGTTCTCCGCTTTTTGGAGAATTTGTTTGTTACCTTCTTCGCTCAGGTATTTAATAAGAGCGCTGTTTTTTGGTAAGCCACGGTATGCGCGGTATAAATAAAGCCCACCTGTTTCACTATCCTTTTTGCCGTCTGTTATCAGTTTTTTAGCTTCGGTAATACTTTGGTTGGTAACTTTTCGTTGCGCCTCCAGCAGCTTTTCTATACGGGGCTTTAATATATGGAACTGCTGTTCGTCTCCTTTTGGTATTGGGCCTGATATGATAAGAGGAGTACGGGCATCATCAATCAAAACGCTATCCACCTCATCCACCATTGCATAGTGGTGCTTACGCTGCACCATTTCAGAAGGGTGGTGTACCATATTATCGCGCAGGTAATCAAAACCGAATTCATTGTTGGTGCCATAGGTAATATCGGCAAAATATGCACGGCGGCGCTCCGGGGAATTAGGCTCATGTTTATCAATACAATCAGTCCTGAGCCCAAGCCATTCAAATAACGGGCCGTTCCATTCCTGGTCACGGCGGGCGAGGTAATCATTTACCGTAACTATATGCACGCCTTCGCCAGCAAGTGCATTAAGATATGCGGGCAATGTTGACACAAGCGTTTTACCCTCACCTGTTGCCATTTCCGCTATTTTGCCATCATGCAGCACCATACCGCCTATAAGCTGCACATCATAATGCAGCATGTTCCAGGTAACCTGGATACCGGCGGCGTCCCATGTGTTTTTATAGATAGATTTATCGCCTTCAATACGGATATGCTGTTTCTCTGTAGCCAGTTCCCGGTCGAGGTCGGTAGCTGTGGCAACGATTTCAACATTATCTTTAAACCTGCGGGCGGTATCTTTAACAACAGCAAAGGCCTCGGGAAGTATGATGCGCAATATTTCTTCAATCTTTTCATCGCGCTTCTTTACTAATTTATCAACCTCATTATAGATAGCTTCACGCGATTGAATATCTTCATTATATGCCTCAGCTTCCGCTTTTTTATCAAGTATTTGCTGGTCTATATCCTGTAAGTGTTCGTTTATGCGCTGGCGAAACTCCTGGGTTTTATTACGAAGCTGGTCATTAGATAAAGACTGGTATTCATTGTAAAACCTGTTGATTTCAGTTACAACCGGGTTTAATTTTTTTACGTCTTTATCAGATTTATTACCGCCAAATATTTTTGAAAGAATACCTATCATTTTAATAAGTTAAAAGTTAAAACCAAAAAGCCGAAAGTCATAAGCCTGCTTGCTGGCAGACGTTGAAAATCGAAAATCCCATTATTTGTATCAAAATCCATGCAATTTATTATTACATGACATCTTGGCGTAAAGGGGTGCAAAGTTATGGGAAATAGAGGATTTGACCAAGAATAAATGATAGATGTATTATATTTAAAAGTATTGTTTTGGTTTGTATGATCCGAAAGTATTTTTTATATTTGAACATATGGAGCGCTTTATTTATATTCTTGTTTTATTTGGAATGGGTTTCCCGGCGACTAAAAGTTACGCACAGGATAGTCTGGTGAATGTTTTTCGCTGGTACAGAACAGAAGATCAACAATATGCAATTTTCGCTGATGGCGAATAAAAGGACGAACAATTATTATTGAATAACTGGAAAGATAAAACACTTCTGTTTAATGCTTACAGAAACCCCGGGCCCGGGCGTATGGCAATCAATAGCTGGCACAACCCGGTTTCGGGATGGTATATAAGTGTACCGGAAAATGAAATTATGGATGAAAAATTGTATGCAAGTGGTTATACTCAAAAACGTTTTCAGTTTTATGTTCCTGTTTCACCAGCATTTAATACAATACCTGTTTACGAATCGCGGCTTGCTAACCGCAAGATAACAATACCCTTCAATGAGGGCACATGGCCTTATATAAAAAAAAGAGATTACGATAAAACCTTTCTATTTTTTGGAATAAGACCTAATGACAAATAATTGGCCAAAAGTATTGACAAAAGGGTGTTTCAGCATCAGCCCTGTTTATAATTTTATAAATTCTACCCTGCGATTATTGACTTTGCCTTCTGGTGTAAAGTAAATCTCAATTCAAATAATTGTATTCATCTCCTGGAAAGTATATTTCAAAAAATATTTACCTGAAAATTATTTATAAGCGTCTCAATGTTATATTATCTTTGTGGGATACATAACCGGCAAGATGCCCGCCGCCAGGAATTAGTAAGAAATAAGCCATAAAACCATCAATATCACTCAAAAACAGGAAAAGATAAATAATTGGCTAAAAGTACCGTCAAATGGGCATTCCAGGTAAAATCTGACCTGTTGAATACAGGAATTTTTTAAAAAAATGGGATAATAATTTGCAGGGCAACGAAATTTTTATGTATTTTGGATGCAATTTTGAAAAAGAGACCAAACATGAAAAGAACCATCATTTTATTTACAACAGTATTGGCAGCACTTTTATTAACTACCAAAAGCTTTGCACAAGATGACCTTGTGAGAGTTTTTCGCTGGTTTATTCCCGAGGATCAACAGTATTGTACTGTTGCTGACGGCGAATACCAGGACGGGCAATTATTAAACTGGGGTTGGTCTGATAAGACCCTCATATTCTGGGCTTATCGTACTCCGGGGCCAGGCCGCGTAGCTGTTAATGGCTGGGCGAATCCTGTAAGCAGGGCGCACATAAGCGTTTGTGAAGATGAATTTTCTGATGACCAGATGCTGAAAAACGGTTATACACAAAAACATCTTCAGTTCTATGCATTAACACGCCGTGGTCCTAACACAGTATGTGTTTATCGTTGGTTGCTGCCTAAGCGCCATTCATGGATAACTATTCCTGATGATGTGGACACAGACCCTTATATCAAGAAAGGATACCATCATAAAACTTACCAGTACTATGGTGTGTACAGAAGTGTTGACGCTCCGATTTATGATCAGCTGTAGTTTTTTTAGTACATAGTAATTAGTACATAGTAGTTAGTCATTACGGATATTGCTCCATACAAAACAAATTTTTAAGCCGCCTGAATGGGCGGCTTTTTATATGACGGTGCATTTGAAATGATAACAAGCCTTAAACGTGGATAAATCCATTGTCGATGAAAGTAAAGATATACAGGGGTACCCATGAAATTGGAGGAACATGTGTAGAATTAACTGCTGGAAATGGTAAGAAATTATGGATAGACCTGGGTGCTCCTCTTAATTCTTCAAACCCGGATATTTCATACGTAAAAAATAGGGTAGATGCATTGTTAATTTCACATCCTCACCAGGATCATCATGGATTAATGGAAAATATTGGGTCCGAAGTACCCATATTTATCGGGCAGTTATCCCTTGATTTGATTAATGCTGCAAAATTATTTCGAGCCATCCCGGCATTTCCCGGGAACTTTAAAAAAATTGAGGCATGGAAAGCATTTACAATTGCGGACACTTTCAAGGTTACTCCTTTTCTGGTTGACCATTCGACACCAGAAGCATTTGCTTTTTTAATTGACGCGGATAATAAACGGGTATTTTACAGCGGTGATTTCAGAGCTACCGGAAGAAAAAATATTCTTTATAAAAAACTAACGGATAAGCCTCCGGGCAATATTGATTTGTTGTTAATGGAAGGTACTATGGTGCAAAGAGAAAGCCATCAATATCCCAAAGAAGATAGCGTAGAACAAGCTATGTATCATATTTTCAAAGAACAAAAGAATAGTTCATTTGTAGTAAGTTCCGCGCAGAATATTGATCGTTTAGTCTCGGTTTACAGGGCGTGTAAAAGAACCGGGAAGCAATTAGTAATTGACATTTATACTGCATGGCTTTTAGAACTCGTAAGAAAGAAGTCGAAAAATATACCTGTTATGGAATGGCCGGAGATAAAAGTGTATCGTCATCCGGGCCAAGCAGAGAAAATAAAAGGAAGCATTTACGATACATTTTTGCAACGGGTAACCGAACATAAAACTGATAACTCTGTTTTTACAAACCCTCCAGGTTATGTTTATTTTGTTCGGTGCCCAAGTGAAAAGCTTATAAACAGATTAAAGGTCAATGAAATTATCAATATCATCTATTCGCAATGGGAAGGATACCTGATGAAAGAATACGAACAATATTTCACAGGCTACCTCAATTCACTAAAAGCTGATAACCAAATCAATTTTACAAAGATCCATACCAGCGGTCATGCAACCGTTCCCGATTTAATCTATTTTGCCAAGGCCATTGATCCTAAAATAATTGTTCCAATACATACCGGGTACCCGGAAACGTTCAAAAAGGAATTTGAAAAAGAAGGAATTAAAAATATTATTTTGTGGGAAGATGGGAAGGAGTATGAGATTTGAAAAATGTGTAAACAAATTATATTATGTACGCAATAAAAGATGTAGAATATTTCAAATTAGCACATCGTTTAAACGAAGATTTCAAACATATTCTTCTTAAAGAAAATGTTCATTTTCGTGGCAGTCTAAATTCATTATCTATGATTTCTACAAGTAATGAGAAGCCAGAATTAGGGGTAAAATGCAACGCTAACTATAAATCAACTGGCGATATTGAAAATTTTATCTATGAAGACATTCGTAAAATAAAAGCTAAACAATTTCCTAAACGAAATACTCCTGAAAAAGAGCTCCAAGCCTGGATAATCAATAATGCTTTAAATGATAACGAAAAGAAATTAGCATTTGACAAGGATATCAAGTTTATTACTTCCGAACTTGCCATTTTTAATAGTCACGGAGAGAAAATCGTAACTGATATTCTTGGATATAGTGTAAATGATAATCAACTCTGTATTATTGAATTGAAATCTTCAAGACTTATGAAGGAACTAATTCAGCAAGTGAACAATTTCGAAAAAGTCATTAAAGAGAAATTTGATTTCTTTTCTGAATTATTATCATTTCAAAAGTTTTCTTTCCAAAAAGAGCTATCAAAAGAAGTAAAAAAAATAATAGTCTGGCCTTATGCAAGAACATCTCCAAAAAAAGAATTAAAGGGTGCCAATATTATAGAAGTTACTTATCAAGAGCGCTATACTTTTACAAAATTTTAGGTAAGGAACATTTAGCATAAACTCCTGCGTAAAAGTATAAGGGGAAAACACAAATCACTGCCGTGGCAGAGAGTAAGTCATCACAATTTGTGATGACTTACTCTCTGCAATTTGTAATTTTACCTTCCTTGATGCGGTCACAATTTGTGACCGCATATTCAAGGCCTAAGGATTGAATATGCTATATTTACCCTTCTCTTTTTTGAGGTCGCAAATTGCGTCCTCAAACTTTCAAATGCACTTTTAGTAATTCCAAACCTTACATCGTTAGTAAAATCCAACGACAATAAATTCTTTTCATTGTTATACTGTTCTCTTTTTTTAAATTATGTTTGTTGCACTAATCAATAAATTATGAATTACAATAAAAAGGTTTGCCTGTTACTGGCAGCAACTGTCTTTATGTCTGCGCAATTATTTGCGCAGAAAAAACAATTTACAATTACAGAAGCCACAAATGGCATGAGTACCACACTGGCGCCTAAAAGCCTTAAAAATCCAAGCTGGCAACCGGGAACCGGTAATTTCTGGCAAATAGAGAAAAAAAATAATGAAAATGTATGTACGGTAATTGGTTGTACTGAAAATGAAAAAACACAACTTGATATTGAGTTAGGCAATATGCCCGGAAGCACAGCTTCTGTCCCTGCTATTAAATGGCAGGATAAAGATCATGTGACTTATATAAATGGTAAGAGTGTGATTGTTGGTACACTGACGGGAAATAAGTTTACCTGGAGCACCTTAGTAACTGTGCCGGACAATGCCGATCATATTACTCTTGATAAAAGCATGAAGGTCGCTTATACCGTTGATAACAATCTATGGTTATGGGATAAAACGAAAACGCAGGTTACAAAAGAAACCAATAAAGATATTATTTGCGGACAATCAGTGCATCGCGATGAGTTCGGTATAGATGGAGGGATATTTTTCTCTCCCAAAGGCAGTTACCTCGCCTACTACCGGATGGACCAGACTATGGTGAAGGATTACCCCATAATAAAGTGGGACGTTACTCCGGCAAAGGTGGACCTTATAAAATACCCAATGGCAGGCGGAACATCGCACGAGGTAACCCTGTGTGTTTTTGACCCGGCAACCGGTAAAACCGTTACTATGAAAACAGGTGAGAAAAACAGGGACCATTATCTTACCTCAGTGACCTGGAGCCCTGATGAAAAATATATTTACATTGCTATCCTCAACCGTGGCCAGAACCATCTGTCACTGAATAAATACAATGCAAAAACCGGCGACAGGGTGATGACCTTATTTGAAGAAACGGATCCTAAATATGTTCACCCTACGCACCCGTTGACGTTTATTCCCTGGAAAAATAATGAGTTTGTCTGGTGGAGCGAACGCGATGGCTATGATCATCTTTACCTCTATAATACGGATGGTGAATTGATACACCAGCTTACAAGAGGTAATTGGGTGGTAAATGAAATTGCCGGAATGAATGAGGCAAAAAAGAAAATAATTTTTACCGCATCAAAAGAGTCTCCGCTCGAAAAGCATATTTATTCCGTATCCCTTGAAAACGGGAGTATCAAACGCTTAGATAATGGTGAGGGTATGCACTCCGCTTTATGCAGCCAGAATGGTAATTATTTATTGGATACGTATAATGGAACCGGCACTCCAAGAAACGCATTTATACGTGCTACCAATAACAGCGCTTACGCCCGTGAATTATTAACTGCCGCGGACCCGCTCAAAGATTATGACCGGCCTGAAATAAAAAATGTGACGATAAGGGCTGCCGATGGAGTTACTCCTTTATATGGTAAACTGATACTTCCTGTGAATTTCGACCGCACTAAAAAGTATCCGGTGATTGTTTATCTCTATAACGGGCCTAATGTGCAACTGATACACAACTCATTCCCGGAAAGCGGTAATCTATGGTATGAGTACATGGCGCAGCATGGTTACATTGTTTTCACTATGGATGGCAGGGGTAGCTGGAACCGGGGGCTGGAATTTGAACAGGCTACCTTTCGCAGGCTGGGAGATGTAGAAATAGCAGATCAGATGAGGGGCGTGGAATATCTTAAATCCCTGCCTTATGTGGATGCTGACAGAATGGGTGTGCATGGCTGGAGCTATGGCGGATTTATGACCACTTCGCTGATGCTGAAGCATCCGGGCGTATTCAAATGCGCGGTAGCAGGCGGCCCTGTGATGGACTGGGAAATGTATGAGATAATGTACACGGAGCGTTACATGGACTCTCCTGAAGATAATCCTAAAGGCTATGAAAATGCCAACCTGCTGGATAAAGTAAAAAACCTGAAAGGCAAATTGTTGCTGATACACGGCACTAACGACAATGTAGTGGTATGGCAGCACAGCATAGACTTCCTGAAAAAGTGCGTGGATGAAAACGTGCAGGTTGACTACTTTGTATATCCCGGATACGAGCACAATGTAAGAGGCAAGGACAGGGTGCACCTGATGCAGAAGATAAGCGACTACTTTGATGCGTACCTGAAGAAGTAAAACCCAGATACTAAAGGGAAGGAGCAGGAATCTCTATACATCTTGTGAGCAAAAACCTATCAACACGATTATCCGGTTGTGGGTAAGAATATGTTGTGATTTTTTTTGAAAAATATTCCGGCGACAAGTTTGTAATGCCAGTCGTTGTGTAATATTCCCAATGAAAGACATAAGCATATTAATTTAACGTTCTTTAATAAATCCGGATTATAGAGATGTTGCTGAAGGAACTCAGGATCAATAACGGACAATTCATAATGATTCCCATTATAAGAAAAAGCCAGTCGCTTTTGAGTTTTTGGATTATCCTGATATACTTTTTCTGTTACTTCAAATTGATCTGTGCTGATAAAACTTAACGAGTAGGTTAGAGATGCAATTGCTTCTGTTGATACTAACTCCGGGTCCGTGTGTCGCGCGCCAAACTCTTCTGCAAAATGGAGATATATTATACCGTTATTCTTTAAAAAATTTGATAAAGGTTCTTTATTGTACTGCCGATTATAAGAACTGGCTGCAACACTTCTCACATCAATAAGACAATTGATTGAATATGCCTGCAACAACTCAAGAAAATAATCTGATTGATGCGTTGAGTGTCCAACTGTATATATTATTGGTTTATTCATAGCTATGCAATCATTCGCGATTTTTCAAACGAAATACAAAAAAATTTACAAAAAAATAAACTGCAACTGTAAACTGTAAACTGCCAACTGCATTACGCCTCTATCCTCGGCTTTCTGGCTTTTACTTCCACTATGCCCTGAAAAAAGTAAACCTTGCCGTTGCCAATATTTCTGCAGCGGGTACGGGTTCTTATTTTTTCCAGCTTCTGATATATTTCGCCGTCTTCTGTTTCAAAGTAATGGTTATCACAGATATCATCTACCAGCTTAAAACCAGGCTTGTGCTCATCATAACGATACAGAGCTTTATACAGTTGCGCATCCGTGCAGGTGCTTGCGGCGGGATTATGCAGGTAAGCCAGCAGCGCCCGCTCTACATCGGCCGGAAAGAACCGCTTGCCCATAAATGGAATGAGAATGTGGCGGAACTGTGTTTTCCACTCTTTGCCGTGAGGCGGCGCTTTAAACTCGAAGTGTACGAATGTGAACATATGCGCCAGTTCGTGCAGCAACGTTATCAGGAAGCTATAGGGGTTTAAGTTGGCATTGATGCTGATGCGGTGGTATGGAGCTTCCTTTACCGGATGACGATAATCTCCCAGAACGCTTTTACGTTCATGTGTAAGCGTAAGGTGTATAGTATGCGTCTTGAAAAACGGAGCTATTTGTTCGTAAGCCCCGGGTGGTAAAAACTGTTCTAAAAACGCAATAGAAGTCTCTTGCTTTTTCATGTCTCTAATCTCTCACTATTTTTGATAATAACCATGTTTCCATAACTGTATAAATAATGTAAATGCCAAACAGCACAAATACACTCGGTTTGTGGATATGTGTACGGTTGAGCAATACATATACCAATATAGACACCATACACACCATCAGCTTCAGGAATGATGCGCTGTAAACCCCGCGCACAAAAGCCTCCGGCCTGTTGGTCAATTGCTTCTTCACTATAAAAAAAGTTATCAGGGAAAGTAAAGCCATAATTGTATTGCCCGTTTCCAATGCCACAAAATGAAATTCAGGGGCCATTTTTTTCAACGTGAAAAAAAATACGCCAAGCACTACGAAAACGATTATTGTAATAATAAAATACTGGTTCTTCATTTTCCTGTTTTATTGAGCTCATTGATTAACTGCCATAACGATAAAGCCAATGCAACAATAGGAAATAAAATCGTAAATAATGGCACTTTCCAGTTAAGCTTATGATCAAGTTTAATACCGGCCCATACCGCCAGGAGCAGGATAGCCATCCATTGTGTGGCAAGGCCTGCATATCGCATCATATTTTGCGGTTGTCTGGGTGCATTCATTCCTGGTGTTCATTTAAAATTTATCCCTTCCTGTTTCCTCTCTCCGGAATACCCGGTCACCCGGTACCATCAAAAGTAAAAGTCCTCTTCCGGATTTGTGTATGCATTTAATTTCCATGCGGAATACACTTTTTACTTTTCACTTTTTTACTTTTGACTTAATATCAGACCCGAAATTAGCAGGATGGACTGACAAAATAGTAAAAGTGTTTTGTTAATTTATCATTATCCATGCATGGTCTAATTTATTTTTTTGCCTATTTTTGAAACTTATCAGATTTAATACCTCTTCAAACGAAATTTATATAATATTATTGCCGTTTTTGCGTTGTATTGAAGAGAAAAAGAACACTCACATTGAATTTTAAAATAATATTATTTATTATATTAGGTTTTTTTATTTTTAATAACCTTTCCTATTCACACGCTCAGATGCATACGGTGGAATGGGAGGGGGATGATATGCCCGATACCAGCCGCAGGAGTAACCCTGACAGTGTAAAGGCAGCCCGGACCCATATAGCGGATAGTATAAAGCTGGCGCATGAGCGGTTAACGGACAGTACAAAACAGGCCCGTAAGCAAAAATCAGACAGCCTTCAATCAACACGTAAACACAAAGCCGACAGTGCTGCAGCCATCCGTAAATATCACGACAGCAAACATTATAAAGATAGCGTAACCCGTTACCGTACTGCAATATCAAAGTCGGTAAAAACATCAAGGCAGGCGCATATGGACTCGGTAAAGGATGCACGCCAAAAAACTACCGATAGCCTTGCCTCATCAAGAAAGTCGAAAACGGATAGTATAAAAACCCTCCAGAAAAAAAGGACCGACAGCCTCGAAGCAAAGAAAAAATATAAGGCAAGCAAGCGCTATACTGATAGTGTTGCCATAAGGAAGCATGAACATACAGACAGTATAAAGAATGCCCAGAAAGCATCCAGGGACAGGATGGCTTCTGTCAGGAAACATTCGCTGGATAGCGCCAAAACCATACGAAAACATACAATGGACAGTGTTAAAGTGGTAAGGACAAAACACCTTGACAGCATTAAGTTAGTGAGGAAAACAAAGACCGATAGCCTGGCAAAAGTAAAAGCGGACAAGGAAAAATTAGCGAAGGCGAAGGAAAAAAAGAAACAACAGGCCCTAAGCCTGAAGCTGGAGCTTAAGATGAAACAAAAACATGAAGCATGGTCCAACAAGTCCATGCTCAAAAAGAGGTGGTCGCCGGTGAGGAGGGTGGCGCAAAATTCGTTTACCCATTACAACTATTACTACAACGCGAATAAGAAAATGGATGAAGCGCTGATAAACATGCAGCGATCCCGAAAGGAGAACTTTGATTCCCTGATCGGCCTATACCCCTTCGACCCTAATAAGGACTCCTCTTTACTCATGGGGGATATGGATAGTATTGTACGAAAGGTATCCGTAGGCATCCAGATACATGATCCGCGTGTAAAATGGTCTAACGACATGTACCTGATACTCGGCGAAGCCTATTATTACAAAGGCAGTTACGAAAACGCTTCCATCGCTTTCCGCTACATTATAAGCAGTGATGAAGAAGCCAGGAAAATGAAGGTTGCAAAGAGTAGCTCCGGTAATTCAAAGGCTCCCGGCGAAGCTCCATCAATCCTCGAAGATGATAAAACGTCCAGGCTCAACTTTCTGAAGCATAAATCCGTTCACAACGAGGCCATTCTTTGGCTCGCCCGCACTTATACCGAAGCGCATCAGCCGGAAAATGCCGAATCAATTCTATCCCTTCTGGAATCTGACGCTAATCTCCCTGATGAACTTAAAGGAAGGATGGCCATAGAAAAAGCTTTCGCATACCTCACTGAAAATAATCTGCCGGAAGCGTCCAAACAATTGACGATAGCCGTTGATGATGAAAACTTGCCAAACTGGCTGCGACTGCGGGTAGCCTTCCTCAATGGACAGATTATGCAAAACAACGGGGAATATAAAAATGCCGCCCTCAGCTTTGAAAAGGTGATCAGCTATTATCCAAAAATAGAAATGGATTTTTACTCCCGTAAATACATTGCCTTCAATAGATTGATGGCAGGCGAAGATGCTGATGATGCCATGCGGCCATTAAAGAATATCCTTCATGACGGCAAGTATATCAACTATTACGACCAGGTTTATTTTGTATTGGGACAATTAGCCCTCAAAGCCAATAAAACAGACGAAGCTATTACTTACTTTACCAAAAGCGCCGCTACTCCCAAGGCGACGAAAAAACAAAAAGCCCTTTCTTTTACTGCTTTAGGTAATGTGTATTATTCCAATTCCCAATATGCATCTGCAAAAAGGTCTTACGACAGCGCGGCGAAATATTCATCGTCAGCCTCAAAAGACAAGACGGTAATAGCGGCAACTCAACGCAGTAAGGGCCTGGAAGAAATTGCCGGGCCTACGAGGGTAATATATGAACAGGACAGCCTGATGCAGCTGGCATCGCGCACGAATAAAGAACAGCAGGCAGCAGTGCGCCGTTATCTGCGATACCTGGAGCAAAGAAGGGAAGACAGCATCCGGAATGCGGAAGCTGCCGGCGTAACCGCCGCCGCCCCGGCGGAGGCTGATGCTGATAAAGCCAATACCGATGCTGCAAACTGGTATTTTGGCAATACTGTCCTGATGCAGCAGGGCAGTGAAGACTTTAAGCGTAAGTGGGGTAACCGCCCGCTTACCGACAACTGGCGGCGTGCTTTGGGCGGCAGTGAATTCGCCCATAGTTCCGGCGGACAGGATGATAACGAAGCCGATGCCGTCAAGGAAGGGGCTGACGAAAATGGCCTGCCTACTGAAGCCACCCTGATGGCTAAGATCCCCAATACTCCGCAGCAGAAAACCCTGTCTGCCAAAATGGAGCAGCGCGCTTACATGCTGTTGGCCAAAGCTTATATGAAGCAACTGGAAGATTACAATATGGCCATCCATACACTGGACACGCTGGATGTACGTTTCCCGAATCATAACCAGAAAGAAGAAGAATTGTATCTGCGCTACCAGATTGCTGTAAAACAAAATAAGCTCGATAAAGCCCAGGGATACGCCCAGGAACTGCTCGCTAAATTTCCTGATTCACAATACGCTAATAACCTGCGTCCCAAACAAAGCGAGAGCAGGGATGATGCAAACGCCAATAAAACTGCCGGCGCTTATTTTGATGAAACATACAACCTCCTTTTACAGCACCAATATACCGAAGCCCTCATGCGTATTGACGTTGGAAAGAAACAATACTCCGGCAACCCGGTCTATAAAAAACGTTTTGAAGTGGCTGAAGCCATGGGCAATGCCGGCATGGGCGACTACGACAAGGCCGATACTATCATTACGCATTTCCTGGCCGCTAATCCGGCTGATACGCTTACTGCCTGGGCTACCACAGTTAAGCAATACATTAAAGAGGTACGAAATGGCGGCAAGCCTTCCTGGTATTACGATACCATCCCCGTTTCAAAAAGTGTAGCTGCAAAAACAGCCGCGCAAGCAGTAACTCCAAAAATTACGCCTCCACCCTCCAATATACCAGCCATGTATTCCTACAGTCCGAATAGCGAACACTATTGTATTATAGTTACGCCGGGTGTAGAATCAAGGTCGGCGGGGCTGAAGTATAAAATAAGTAAATTCAATTCAGGTACTGATACCACAGCCAACCTTAATATTCTGTTCGACCTGTATAGTATAGACCAGGGTGTATTTTTGATAAAGAAATTTAAGAATGCCGAATACGCAAAAGCCTATATGGAACGTATCCTCGCCTCGCCTGCATTGAATGATTACAAGCCAGGTGAATTACAGGTATATATTATCACCTCAGTCAACTACCTGAAAATGTTCTCCGATAAAAACGCGGTGCCATATACCAGTTTTTACAGCGCCTATTATAAGTAGCCCAATGCTCCAGACTGGATTTTTAAGAATTAAGAGTTTTCTCATAATGGTCCAATAGTAATTCTATATCCTCTGATTGCTGCCAATAATCTTCTAAAAACAGTAACAATAATACTGCTGCCGTGATTAATACCTCCAGGCAATTTTTATCATTAAAAAATATTTTTCAACCTTTCGTCAAATTCATTGAATATAATCAAAACTAAACAATACGTTTATGCATTATGAAAAACTTTCTATTCTGTCTTTTTTTATTTCCATTATTTACAAACGCCCAGATCGTTAAGACAATAGCCGGCAACGGGATCGCAGGATATACGGGAGATGGCAGTGCTGCTACTGCGGCTGCTATCAACGACCCAAGCGGCGTGGTTTTTGACCCCTCCGGTAATCTCTATATGTCTGACTTTAATAATCATGTTGTTCGTAAAATATCCGTATCAGGTATTATTACCACTATTGCCGGTACCGGAACTGCTGGTTATACCGGTGATGGCGGAGCTGCCTCTGTAGCAAAAATTAACGGCCCGGTAAATCTTGCTTTTGATGGAAGCGGCAATTTATACATAGCTGATATTAACAGCAATGTTGTACGCAAAATTTCAGCTTCAGGTATCATTTCCACTATTGCCGGTACAGGAGTTTCCGGTTACAGTGGTGATGGCGGTGCAGCAACTGTTGCTAATCTGAATAGGCCTTCCGGACTGGCTGCCGATGGTACCGGGAATCTGTATATAGCGGATTGTTCAAACAATGCAATTCGTAAGGTATCTGTAACGGGTATTATAACCACCTATGCAGGTACCGGCGGGTCCGGGAGCAGTGGCGATGGTGGCCCTGCAACAACCGCGCATGTCTTCCAGCCATTTGGTGTTGCAGCAGATCCCGCAGGCAATGTATATGTAGCTGAATCCCCAAGTAATAAAGTACGTAAAATTACTCCCGCCGGCATTATCAGCACGTTTGCAGGCACTGGAGTTTCCGGATTTAGCGGAGATGGCGCAGCAGCCACTGTAGCGCTGCTCAGTAATCCTGCAGGGGTTGCAACAGATAATGCCGGGAATGTGTATATAGCAGACCAGTTCAATTACAGGATCAGGAAAGTTTCTTCTGCCGGAATTATTACTACAATTATCGGAGATGGTACCCCAGGTTATACCGGAGATGGCGGCCCGGCCATAGCAGCCGAGATAAATTATAATAATACACTTACTTTTGATGCATCATGGGACCTGTGCTTTTCAGATAATCTCAATAACAGGGTACGTATCATTTCCAATTGTACCAACGCCATTACAACCCAGCCCAAACATGATACGGTTTTTGCCGGCAAAGGGGCCATATATAGTGTCAGTACTTCAATGTCGTCACCGGTTTACCAATGGCAGGAAAATCCGGGGACAGGTTTCGTAAATCTTGCCAATGTCTGGCCTTTTAGCGGTGTAACCACAAATACTTTAACTATCATTTATGCAGGCACCTCTTTAAATACCACCCATTACCGCTGTGTAATATCTAATGGTTCTTCATGCACAGACACTTCATCGTCTGCCATTTTAATAGTCAAACCGGGTGCTGGTATTAAACAGCTGTCTGCTGAATCCATTCATGTTTTCCCAAACCCTGCTGATGATAAAATAGTAATAGAACTGCCATTCCAATATTGTGAAGGCTCTATTCAACTCATAAACGGACCTGGCCAGATACTAATGGAACAAAAAGTAAGCAATCCAATAACCAACCTTAACCTGGGTAAATTACCATCCGGAATGTACATTATAAAATATCAATACAACGGACAGTCATTATATAAGAAGGTTTTTAAGAATTAAGGAATCCCACTTTTGCTAATATAACGTCAGTTCGGCGGCTTATTGTTTGAAATTCAACCAATAAAAGGGTAAAATCCCGACAGGGATGGCATTATTATAGAAAATGAAAATGAAAAATTGCAAAACCCTGAAAGGGTGACATAAAACACAGGTTATAGATAGTTACAGCTAATTGGTTTTCAGTAATTAAATTTAAACCTCCGATCTAACGTTAATATAGCAATGGTCAATGTTCTGAATAGATATTTATACTTTAAATGGGATAAATTAGTGCATTTATTATTTAGGCTTTGCGTCCTTGTTTTTTTATTTGATATGCTCATTTTCAAATAATTACCCTTTGCGTACTTTGCGAGCTTTGCGTGATATTTTTTGCTCTATTTTACCCCACTGCATGTTTATCTTCAAAAAAATCGTAGTTCAGTTTTGACACTGGTAAAGCCTATTCCGTTTTATAAACACCTCCTTCGTATGTGGACAGGAATATGTGGGTGTTCTCCTGATAAAAAATATTACCGTCCTTGTCCCATTGTGGCTTTACTTCAAATATAGTAAACGGAGCTGAAGCATTATCAGCGTACTTCTCATTAAAGATAGTGCCGTATTGTTTCAGCAGGTTGGCATACCAAAACAACGTTTCATAACCCCGGTAAACCAATTCTGCAGGCTTGCCGCCATAGTCCCTTTTATAGGTACGGGCAACATATTTACCTGATACGGAAGACAGGTCAAAATTGAAGGGGCAGGTAACATTCACACTAAGATTAGGGAACGCATTCTTTCTGTTCAGACTGGCGATGCTGTTCCATGATGGCATTCCATAAACCTCAAAGTGGGTATAAGGAAAATCAACGGACAGCTCCTTTAACAGGCTGTCGGCATAAGCGTTGTCGAGTATGGAAACTATGATCACATTGGGACGAGTTGTATCAATGAGCTTTAGCAGGTTTTCCCTCGCAGGTATTGATTTACAGTCCAGCTTCTTCAGATGTATTTTAGCAACGTCATCATACTTTGTAATGTACCTGTAAGCGTTATCGTCAACCTCCGGCGATTTACGGTATAGTAGCACTACTTTCTGTCCGGGGAATTTTTTGGCTGCATCGTCAACAATCCATTCGCAATGGCTTTTCAATGATGGCTGCACCAAAGTAAAATAGGGATTGTCCTTCACGCCGCCATCAGCGGCTGATAACGCGGAGATAAAATTGACGTGTTTTTTATTAGCGTATTCCGCCAAAACAGGTATATCCTTAGAGAGAACAGCGCCTATTATCAGGTCGGCAGAATCAAGCTTGCCTTTAACCAGCAGGTCAGGAGATTCGGAAGCGGAAGCAACATCATGAATGTAGATATCAATATTAAAACCCGCTTTCTTCAAACTATCAGCGGCTATATTTATCCCTTCATAAAAAGACATGCCGGGCAGGGCTTTGTCTGGGATCTTATCTTTGAAAGTTACGGTCCCGCCTTTTACCAGTTCATCAAGGTACATAGGCACCAGCACGTCTATCCTGTATATGGATTTCATGGTTGTTTTCGGATAGCTGGCAACTCTTTTTTTCTTAACCGGGCGGGAGGTGGGTTCTTCCGTATAAAAAGGTTCGTCCGCATAATGCCTTTGCTTGCGTTCGCGCCTTAGTTTTTTGCGCTCCAGCCTTTCTTTTTTCCTTTGTTCTTTCCTGCTGAGGGGTTGTGTTTCGGTATTGGATGCTGCTCCGTCATGCCGGTGTTTGCGGGTATGTTTTTGGGGTGACTTTTTTTCGGAATACTGGGCATAGCTGCTGCCGGCAATACTTGTTGCCAGACAGGTGAGCAGTAGCATAATTACAAATTTGCGTTTTATCATGATGCAAATGTTATTCCCATTCAATAGTTGCCGGTGGCTTTGAGCTTATATCATATACCACACGGTTAATGCCCCGTACACGGTTTATTATATCGTTGGATATACGCCCTAAAAGTTCATAAGGCAAATGCGCCCAGTCAGCCGTCATACCATCAACAGAAGTTACCGCGCGAAGGGCGCAGGTATATTCATAAGTACGTTCATCACCCATCACGCCCACACTCTGCACTGGCAGCAATATTGCGCCTGCCTGCCATACCTGGTGATACATACCGCTATCTCTCAGGTGCTGGATATAAATGGCGTCCGCTTCCTGCAGCATTATCACTTTCTCTTCAGAAACCGCGCCAAGTATGCGGATGCCCAGGCCGGGGCCGGGGAATGGATGCCGCCCGATAAATATTTCATCTATACCAAGTTCACGTCCCACTTTGCGGACCTCATCCTTGAACAGGGAACGCAATGGCTCTATGAGCGATAAATGCATGATATCCGGCAGCCCGCCCACATTGTGGTGCGACTTAATAGTAGCCGAAGGTCCATGCACAGACATGGATTCAATTACATCAGGATAGATAGTACCCTGCCCTAAAAAACTTACGTCTTTTAATCTCAGTGCCTCTTCATGAAATACCTCTATAAATAAACCACCTATTATCTTTCTCTTTTTTTCCGGATCCGAAACGCCGTCAAGCCCGTTGTAAAAACGCCTGCGGGCATCCACACCCTTTGTATTTAATCCAAGATGTTTATACCCTTCCAGCACTTGTTCAAATTCACCTTTGCGAAGCAATCCATTGTCCACAAATATGCAATAAAGGTTATCGCCTATGGCTTTGTGTATAAGAGTTGCGGCCACAGTGGAGTCCACTCCCCCGCTCAGCGCCATCACCACTTTTTTCCCATCTGCCTGCGCCTTTATTTTTGCTACTGTTTCGTGTATGAAGGCTGCGGGCGTCCAGTCTTGCTTGCAGCCGCATACATCCACAATAAAGTTTTTGAGCAGTTGCCTTCCGTCAGTGCTATGGGTAACTTCCGGGTGAAATTGTATGGCGTAAACCGCGTGTGTTGCAAACGCTTTGCCTGCCTTAAAAGCAGCAACAGGAATGCTATCCGTACGGGCTATTAATTCAAATCCTTCCGGCAATTTTTTTATAGTGTCGCTATGGCTCATCCATACCTGGGAGCCATGTGCAATGGTAGAGAACAAAGGGTCGTCCGAAATGTCTTTCAGGTGCGCGCGCCCATACTCCCGGTGAGTTGATTTACCTACTTCTCCCCCAGCCTGCTTTGCCAGTAATTGCGCGCCATAGCATACCGCCAGTACCGGTATGTGCGCGCCCATTGCGGCAATACCGGGCATAGGCGCCTGCGGGTCATTTACCGAAAACGGACTGCCGGAAAGAATGATACCTTTTAACGATCTGTCATAAGCAATAGGTTTTGTACACGGCTGTATTTCGCAATATACATTCAGCTCACGAATGCTCCGCGCAATCAGTTGCGTGTATTGTGAACCGAAATCAAGTATCAGTATTTTATTGTTCATACCCCAAACCCCTAAAGGGGCTTTACCCTCAATCCGTTTCCATGATACGGATGTCAGTCGTTAATTAATATTGTACCCATCGCCAATCAATAAATGATGGGAGTTTCCCCGTCAGGGGGCGGAGGGGTTATGCCTGCGCGGTTGGCGCGCCGAAATTAAACGGCATGGCTGTGGTCTCCTGGTCTTTAATATTGCCGTATTGTGTTTCAAAACGTTTTACGTTGTCAATCAGCGCACGCATCAGGCGTTTGGCATGTTGAGGCGTCATCACAATCCGTGATTTCACTTTAGCCTTGGGCACATTAGGCATTACATTTACGAAGTCTATAACGAATTCAGCAAAAGAATGGGTGATGATAGCAAGATTCGCATACTCGCCATCCGCCATTTCTTCAGAAAGTTCAATATTGAGTTGTTGTTCAGGAACCGGTTGGTCTGCCATAAGAAAGAAGTTTTATCAGGCTGCGAATTTAGGTTAATTTGATTGAATAGTTAAAGGGTTAATTAGCTTATTCGCTATTTGGACATTTGGCTATTGTTAATTGGTTAAAAAGTTAAAAGGTTAAAAGGTGTTCATCTTTTAAAAAATGACGATATCAGCTTATTGGCTGAACTATAAAATATATACTTGACAAGGGATAAATTAGTGGCTTTTGTAGATATAGTAAAATATATAATTTGTCATGGTGAGCCGCGCCGAACCATGACATGCTGAATTTTGAACATAGGCTCGTACAAAGTTCTGAACTCACTAATTTATCCCTTGCATAGTATAGTATCAGCCCACATCCCTATGAAAGGTTCTTTGGCTCAATCATTGCCCCGCCAACAAGGGCTTCCCCTTAATAGCTTTCCCCCAAAGTTCAGCGTAGAGCTATTTTTTGGCGTGCGGAGCATTTCGCCAAAAATCGCCTTTTCTTTTGGTACTTTTTCGGCGCCTGTCCCGATTTTTTCTTCGGGAGCGAAGCAAAAGAAAAGTACGAGACGTGGGACAGAGCAAGCTGATCGACAGCTATAATAATAAGCAAGCCGATAATTCTCAGCAGACTCTATTTTACCATTTACCCAATTAACCTTTTACCCAATTAACCCTTTTAACCAAATTACCCTATTTTTGCCCCTTATGTTCCGTTACATATGTTTTCTTTTATTGCCATTATTCATTGCGTCCTGCAGGCCTGATGTCTTTCCTCCAAAGCCACCGGGTTATTTTCGCATAGATACGCCTGCCACCCATCAGTACCAGGTATTCGACCGGCCCGGTTTCCCTTATTCATTTGAACACCCGGTCTATAGCAATATCGAGAATGATACCATGTTCCAGCACGGGAAAAACCAGCATCCTTACTGGATAAACGTCAATTTTCCCGGACTGAACGGCGCCATTAATATTACTTATATAGAGATTTCAAAAGAACGGCCTTTAGACAGTCTGCTTTCAGATGCATGGGGACTTTCCTTTTTTCATCATGAAAAGGCGCAATATATAGATCGCTACCCTTTTAATAATTTCCATGGCGCCACGGGCGTGATATATGTTGTTGGAGGAAATACAGCATCCCGTTACCAGTTTTTTGCCACCGATTCTTTGAAGAATTTTTTGCGGGGCTCTCTGTATTTCGATGTAACGCCCAATGCCGATTCCCTGAAACCTGCGACCGATTTCTTAGAAGCGGATATTAAACATCTTTTAATGACGCTGAGGTGGAAAACTCCGACGGCTGTTCCGAACCCCTAAACGGGAATAATTATCCGCAGCAAACATTTATAGAATACCGTTTGTTATCATCTCCGGATAATCTTACTTTTGCACCTCTTTAGAAAAATAGTTCTTTGTAAATGGTCCCGTAGTTCAATGGATAGAATAGAAGTATAATCCCATGAACTAATCAACTAATTGATTATTAACTTATTATCGCTGTTTTTAAAATTATTGGGGGACATTTGGGGGATATTTTAGACGAATTTACGATCATCCGTGTGTCGTTTTTCTTCTTATAAAGTTACTAAAAATCACTCGAAAAATCTAATTTTTGTTCACTTATTTATGAGTAAAAAGACAATGAAACGAACATAATAAAACCCGTCATTTCTGGCGGGTTTGCTTTAGTTTATTATCTACTCA